>JBFJZP010000043.1:0-10418 GCA_041622095.1 Burkholderiaceae bacterium
CCAGGAAGTGGGCCAGCGAACGGTAGAACTTCACCGCCGTGGCCGGGTTCTTCTCCAGATGGGCCCGCAAGGCGTCGTAGCCGATTTCCAGCAATTCGGAGCGTTCGAGCGCCACCGCCGATGCGGAACGCGGCTCGTCATTGACGAACGGCATCTCGCCCAGGTGCGCGCCGGTACCCAGTTGCACCACGTCGACATCATCCTTCTTGCCCGCGCGCCGGATATGGACCGTGCCGTGACGGATCACGAACAGCGACGAGGCCTTGTCACCTTCGGAAAATATCTCGTCGTCGGCGTTGAAGGTCCTGATGACGCCCTTGGCGCTGAGTTCATCCAGTTCCTTGGGTAGGAATTCCTTGAACAGATAAATATCCTGAAGCAGTTGCGCGCCCATGGGACCTCCTCGGTTGATTGGATGACCGGTGTGACATGACACACCTTCCTGACGCCACTCTAACCGATCAGGACGGCGAGCCGGCCAGCGGACGCAACCGGCCCCGCTTTCGCGCGACATGATCGACAAAAACGACCCGGAGCTGCTCGCCTGGCGCCCGGAATGGCCGGAATTTCCGTCGCCGCAGCGAATTTGCAGGCCCGATCCGACAATCTCTCGGCCGGGAGCGCGCGCGCTGTGGCCTAATAGCGGGTTGAACTGAATTTTCTGGAGTTATTCATCATGGCCAAAGCCATTCGTACCGAAGCCGACCGCAAGGCAACGCCCCGCCCCGTGCCTGCCAAGGGTTTTTCGATGCCCGTGACCCATGGTCAGAAGATCAGCCTGGAGCGTGGTACCTCCACGCGCAGCAAAAAGAACCCAGGCAAGCGCCCGCACAAAGGCGGTTGAAGCCAGGCGGCTGAAGACGACCCGGGCCTGCGCCCGGGATCGCCTGGACATCACCGGGTTTGTTGACGCCCGGCGCCGGGCTTGCGCATCAAGGTGCTCTTGCCGAACAGGCTCTCGATCAGATCGACGGCCAGTTCGGCGGTCTGGTTGCGGATGTCGAGCGCCGGGTTGAGTTCGACCAGGTCGAGCGACGCCAGCCGGCCGGTGTCGGCAATCATCTCCATGCACAGCTGCGCCTCGCGATAGTTCGGCCCGCCGCGCACCGTGGTTCCCACGCCCGGCGCGATATCCGGGTCGAGGAAATCCACGTCCAGGCTGACATGCAGATGGGTGTTGGCATCGACCAGCGCGAGTGCCAACTCCATCGTGTGACGCATGCCCATCTCGTCGATGTAGCGCATGTCGAACACCTCGATGCCCATGTCGTGCACCAGGCGTTTCTCGCCTGCGTCAACGCTGCGAATGCCGATCTGACGCAAATCGCGCGCCTGCAGCGCCGGCACATGACCGCCGATTTCCACCAGTTCCTGCGGCCCCTGGCCACACAGGCAGGCCACCGGCATGCCATGGATGTTGCCGCTGGGCGTCAGCGTTGCGGTGTTGAAGTCGGCATGGGCATCGAACCACAAGACCCGCAGCTTCTTGCCGCGCTCGCGGCAATGGCGGGCCACGGCACTGATCGAGCCGATACCCAGGCAATGGTCGCCACCGAGCACGATCGGCAGTCGCGCTTCCGACAGTTCGGCCAGCACCGCCTGGTGCAGCAGGCGGTTCCATGCCACCACCTCCGGCAGGTGCCGGAAACCGTCAACCGCGTCCTGCCAGGGGTTGGGCGGACCATCCAGGTTGCCACAGTCGCGCACGTCGATGCCGAACTGGGCCACCGCCTGCGCAATACCGGCCACCCGCAAAGCGGCCGGCCCCATGCGTGCACCCATCATGCCGGCACCGACGTCGGTCGGCGCACCGATCAGGCTGACGCCGGCCAGGCCATCGGCGAGAGGCCGCAGGTCGGTCACGCCAGGAGCTCCAGTTCGCGCAGCACCGGAGCCGGCGCCGCTTCAGGCGTGGCCATCGCGTCGATCAGGCCAAACAAGTCCTTGGCATCGGCAAATGACGGGATCAGCGCCAGGTCCCGACCCACACCCAGGGTCCGGGCGCAGTCACGCATGTAGCGCAGCGCAGAGAAATCCTCCAGCGCGAACCCGACCGAGTCGAAGATCGTGACCTGATCGGCCCGGCTGCGGCCAGGCTGGTGCCCTTGCAACACCTGCCACAACTCGGTGACCGCAAAGTCGGCCGGCATCTGCTGCAGTTCACCTTCGACCCGGGTCTGCGGCTCGTATTCGACGAACACATCGGCGCCGCGCAACACGTCGGCATGCAGCTCGGTCTTGCCAGGGCAATCACCACCGACCGCATTGAAGAACATGCCGGGCTCGACCATGTCCGGCGTGATGATGGTGGCGTTGGTCTTGTCGGCGGTCACGGTGCTGACTATATCGGCTCCACGCACCGCGTCGGCCACACTGGCGCAACGCGTCAGCCGGATGCCGCTGTGGCGCAGGTTGGCCAGCAGCTTGTCGGTGGCCTTCGGGTCGGTGTCGAACAGGCGTATCTCGGTGATGCCCAACAGGTGGTGAAAGGCCAGCGCCTGGAAATCGCTTTGCGCGCCATTGCCGATCAGCGCCATCGTGCGGCTGTCGGGTCGGGCCAGCGCCCGCGCGGCCAGCGCCGACATCGCCGCGGTGCGCACCGCGGTGGTGAGCGTCAGTTCGCTGACGAGCTCGGGCGCGCCGGTATCGACCCGGGCCATGACGCCGAAGGCCATCACGGTCGGCAGGCCGAACCGGGTGTTGCCGGGGTGGCCGTTGACGCATTTGAAGGTATAGGTCGTGTCGTCGGCAATCGGCATCAACTCGATCACGCCGATCGGCGAATGGTTGGCCACGCGTGCGTTCTTGTCGAACGCCTGCCAGCGCAGGTAATCGGCGTGGATCGCGTCCAGCATGCCGCGCAATGTCTGCGCAATACCTTGCCGTTGCACGATGGTGGCGACATCGGCCGGACTCAAGAAGCGGGTTCGGATAGGAGTGTGCGTGTTTTTCATGATGGGCCTGCTGTACATGGCATCGATTTGATCGGGAACCCCACCAGTGTCCCGCGGGTTGATGACAATGTAAATCGCCAACTTTGCCATCCAAACGTCAGTTACCTGACTTAATGGCAGCCAATCATGCCAAAATGGCAGAATCATGGATGCCACCGACCGGGAGCTGATTTCGCTGCTGCGCAAGGACGCGCGGACCAGCGTGGCCATATTGGCGCGCAAACTGGGCGTGTCGCGCGGCACGGTCAGCAACCGCATCACCAAACTCGAGGACGCGGGCGTCATCGTCGGGTACACCGTGCGGCTGCGTCCGGACGCGCAACCGAATGAGATCCGCGCCTGGATGTGTGTGGCGGTCGAAGGCAACGAAACCCGTGCCGTGATCGCCAGCTTGCTGGGCGAGCCCGCGGTGGCGACGCTGCACGACACCAATGGCCGCTGGGACCTGCTGGCGGAACTGCGCGCCGGCACCCTGTCGGAGTTGTCGCAGGCGCTCGAACGCATACGGCTGATCCGCGGCATCAGCAGTTCCGAGACCAGTATCCATCTCGAAACCTACCGCCTGTCATGAACTCTGGCGCCAGCACCCCGGAACTCGACCGGATCGATCTCAAGATCCTGCAGCAGTTGCAGGCGGACGGCCGGATTTCCAACCTGAAGCTGGCCGAAAGTGTGGCCTTGTCGCCGACCGCCGTGCTGGCCCGGGTGCAGCGGCTCACCCGCGAGGGCTACATCCTTGGCTACGAGGCGCGCCTGAACCCGCACAAACTCGGCCGGGGCATGCTGGTGTTCGTCGAAGTGCTGCTCGACCGCACCACGCCGAATGTGTTCGAAGCGTTCAAGGCCGCCGTGCAGGTGCGCAGCGAAATCATGGAATGCCACATGGTGGCGGGCGGCTTCGACTACCTGCTCAAGACCCGCATGGCCGACATGGACGCCTACCGCAGCTTCGCCGGCACTGTGTTGTGGCAGTTGCCCGGCGTGCGCGAAACCCGGACCTACGCGGTGATGGAGGAGGTGGTCAACTCGACCCAACTGCGCCTGCCGTGACACGCCAGCAAGAGGCGATTAACGCCACGATTGCACACCGCGCGCGACGCTCTTTTTGCGAGAATTCCACTTTTTGAGGGACACAGGATGAAAAAGATTGTCAGCACCGCCGCCTGTCTGCTCAGCGCCCTGGCCCTGAACACCCACGCGCAATCGATGAAACCAGGCCTGTGGGAAATGCAGACCAAGATACAAAGCGGCTCCGGCGAGATGGAGGGGGCGATGGCCGAGATGCAGCAGCAGATGGCGGCCATGTCGCCGGAGCAGCGCAAGATGATGCAGGACATGATGTCCAAACAGGGCGTGACCATGGGGGGAGGCGGGCCGGGCGGCATGAGCGTCAAGGTCTGCATGACCCAGGAGATGATCGACCGCAACGAGATCCCGACCCAGCAGGGCGACTGCAAGAGCACGCTCTCGCCGCGCAGCGGCAACAAGATGAAGTTCGCTTTCCAGTGCACCAAGCCGCCGTCGAGTGGCGAAGGCGAGGTCACCTTCATCAGCCCGACGGCCTACACCTCGAAGACGACGGTCAACACCACCGCCTCCGGCAAGAGTGAACGCATGACGATGGAGAGCCAGGGCAAGTGGTTGTCGGCCGAATGCGGCGCGATCAAGCCGATGGGCGGCGGCAAACCCTGATCCTGCGTCGGGGCCCACACCGGCGTCCGGCCGGAAATGGCGCGCCGCGGTCGGCCCGCCGCACGCCAGAGTTCACGCCGCGGCCTTGGCCCGCCCGCCGAAGATCGCGGTGCCGACCCGCACCATGGTGCTGCCGGCATGGATCGCCGCCTCCAGGTCGGCGCTCATGCCCATCGACAAGGTATCGAGCGCGAAACCCTGCACATTGAGCTGGTCGAACAACACGCGCGCACGCGCATGCACCGCACAGGCCGACGCGAAATCCGGCGCCGGCTCGGGGATCGTCATCAATCCACGCAGGCGCAGCCGGGGCATATCGCGGATGGCATGCGCCAGCTCTGCCACGGCCTCGGGCGCGACACCGGCCTTGTTCGGACCGCCATCGATATCGACCTGGATGCACACCTGCAGCGGCGCCAGATGCGCTGGACGCTGGTCGTTAAGGCGCTGCGCAATCCGCAGCCGGTCGACCGTCTGGGCCCAGTCGAAATGCTCGGCCACCAGACGCGTCTTGTTGCCCTGTATCGGCCCGATGCAATGCCAGGTCGCCGCCATGTCGGACAGCTCGGTGATCTTGGCCACCGCCTCCTGGATGTAGTTTTCGCCGAAATCGCGCTGGCCGGCCGCCATCGCCTGGCGCACGGCCGAGGCCGCAAACGTCTTGGAGACCGCGAGCAACTGCACCTGCGATACCGCACGTCCGGCACCTTCGCAGGCCGCTGCGATACGCTGGCGCACCGCTTGGAGATTGTTCTCAATCGTGGTCATAATTGCTCCGTAGCGTAACAAACCGACGGGACATTCGTGGATATCACCCAGTTACTCGCGTTCAGCGTCAAGAACAAGGCCTCCGACCTGCATCTGTCTGCCGAACTGCCTCCGATGATCCGGGTCCATGGCGACGTGCGACGCATCAATGTCGAGCCTCTCGACCACAAGGCTGTTCATGCCATGGTGTACGACATCATGAACGACACGCAGCGCAAGCATTACGAGGAGTTCCTGGAGATCGATTTCTCGTTCGAGATCGAAGGACTGGCGCGTTTCCGGGTCAATGCCTTCAACCACAACCGCGGCGCCGGTGCGGTGTTCCGTACCATCCCCTCGAAGATCCTGTCGCTGGAACAACTCAACGCGCCCAAGATCTTCGCCGAACTCGCGCTCAAGCCGCGCGGCCTGGTGCTGGTGACCGGCCCCACCGGATCTGGCAAGTCGACCACGCTGGCGGCGATGGTCAACTACCTCAACGAGACCGAGTTCGGCCACATCCTGACGGTCGAAGACCCGATCGAGTTCGTCCACGAATCCAAGAAATGCCTGGTCAACCAGCGCGAAGTCGGACCGCAGACGCTGAGTTTCGCGGCTGCGCTGCGCTCCGCCTTGCGCGAGGATCCGGACTGCATCCTGGTGGGAGAGATGCGCGACCTCGAAACGATTCGGCTGGCGATGACCGCTGCCGAAACCGGCCACCTGGTGTTCGGCACGCTGCACACATCCAGCGCCGCCAAGACGATCGACCGCATCATCGACGTGTTCCCGGCCGACGAGAAGGAAATGGTGCGGGCGATGTTGTCGGAGTCGCTGCAGGCGGTGATCTCGCAGACCCTGTGCAAGACCAAGGACGGACAAGGCCGGGTGGCGGCGCACGAGATCATGCTCGGCACCAGCGCGATCCGCAACCTGATCCGCGAAGCCAAGGTCGCGCAGATGTATTCGTCGATCCAGACCGGCAACAGCGTGGGCATGCAGACGCTGGACCAGAACCTCACCGATCTGGTCAAGCGCAACATCATCAGCCCGGCCGAGGCCCGCAGCAAGGCCAAGATTCCGGACAACTTCCCTGGCTGATCAGGCCGCTGGCCCAAGCGCACCAACCAATGGGAATCTTCGACATCCTCAAGACCAAGGAGCCGGACGCAGCACAAGGCGAACGGCAAGACTCGGTGCTGTTCAGCACCGCGTTCTCGGGCCTGGGTGTCGACGCCTCGCTGCTGGTTCCCTGGGAGGCGCGGGCTGCCGAGATCGACGCCCGGCGCCTGAGTCCCGGGCGCGGCATCAGGCTGATGCAGACCTTGTGGGCCAAGGATCGCTACATGCAGCATCTCGAGCCAGAGACGATCCTGGCGCTCGAACACTACTTCGACTTCGCCTCGGTGCCGCCGGATCGCGACCTGATCCGGCAGGATGAATATGGCAACTTCATGGTCGTGCTCTTGTCCGGTTCGGTGGCGGTCGATCGCGTGCAGCCCTGGGGCGAGCGCCTGCGGCTGGCGGAAACCCGTCCCGGCGAGATCCTCGGCGAGATGTCGCTGCTCGACAGCGGCATCCGGTTTTCCGCCTGCACCACGATGAACGATTGCGAGATCGCCGTCCTGACAGCCGAGGGTATCGATGACATGCTGGCGGAACGCCCGCGACTTGCCGCCTATCTCATCGCCTTGCTGGCGCGAAAGTTGTCGCTGCGCTTGCGCGTCGTCAGTGCGCGCCTGAGCGAAAGAAAATGAACCCAAGGGAGCACCCGAGCAATGGAACGCGATCAGGCTACTAAATTCATCACCGACCTTCTGCGCTTGATGGTCAATCGCAATGGCAGCGACCTCTTCATCACCAGCGACTTTCCGCCCGCCATCAAGGTCGACGGCAAGGTGACCAAGGTATCGCCCCAGCCACTCAACGGCGACCATACCCGGGCGCTGGCGCGCTCGGTGATGAGCGACAGGCAGATCGCAGAATTCGAGCGCACCAAGGAGTGCAACTTCGCGATTTCGCCCGCCGGCATCGGCCGGTTCCGCGTCAATGCCTTCATCCAGCAGGGCAAGGTCGGCATGGTGATGCGGACGATTCCTGCCACCTTGCCCACCATCGACAGCCTGGGTGTGCCGCAGGTGCTCAAGGAGATCGCCACCTCCAAGCGCGGCCTGTGCATCCTGGTCGGCGCCACCGGCTCCGGCAAATCGACCACGCTGGCGGCGCTGGTCGACTGGCGCAACGAAAACAGCTACGGGCACATCATCACGATCGAAGACCCGGTCGAATTCGTGCACGCGCACAAGAACTGCGTCGTGACCCAGCGCGAGGTCGGCCTGGACACCGACAGCTGGGAGATCGCGCTCAAGAACACCTTGCGCCAGGCGCCCGACGTGATCCTGATGGGCGAGATCCGCGACCGCGAGACCATGGAGCATGCGGTCGCCTTCGCCGAGACCGGCCACCTGTGCCTGGCCACGCTGCATGCGAACAGCGCCAACCAGGCGCTGGACCGCATCATCAACTTCTTCCCGGAAGAGCGTCGCTCGCAGTTGCTGATGGACCTCTCGCTCAACCTCAAGGCGCTGGTGTCGCAGCGGCTGATTCCCAAGCAGGATGGCAAGGGCCGCTCGGCCGCGGTCGAGATCATGCTCAACACGCCGCTGGTGTCCGACCTGATCTTCAAGGGCGAGGTCTCCGAGATCAAGGAGATCATGAAGAAAAGCCGCAACCTGGGCATGCAGACCTTCGACCAGGCCCTGTTCGACGCCTACGAAAACAACATCATTTCCTACGAGGACGCATTGCGAAATGCGGACTCGCTCAACGACCTGCGCCTGCAGATCAAGCTCAACAGCCAGCGCGGCAAGTCGCAGGACCTGAGCGCCGGCACGGAAAACTTCGCCATCGTCTGACCCGTACCATCCGGCCCCGCCGACGGGCTCCCCGGCGGCCCGGCCGGCATCTTTTTCCACCGCACCCAGCGCACAACACCATGTCCCAGATCAACACCAAGACCTACACCGCCACACCTGCCCGCAAGACCGCCTTCCTCGGACTGGGTGTCATGGGTTATCCGATGGCCGGCCATCTCGCGCGCGCCGGCCACCAGGTGACCGTCTACAACCGCAATGCCGCCAAGTCCGCCGCCTGGCTCGCGGAATTCGGCGACGCAGCCGGTTGCACCACCGCGGCTACGCCACAAGCGGCAGCCCAGGGCGCCGACATCGTCTTTTGCTGCGTCGGCAACGACGATGACCTGCGCGCGGTGACGCTGGGCCTGGACCAGGGCGACGGCACCCGCGCCCCCGGCGGCGCCTTTTCCGGCATGGCCAAGGGCGCGATCTTCGTCGACCACACCACCGCCTCGGCCAGCGTGGCGCGCGAACTGCATGCACTGGCCCTGGCGCAAGGCGTGCAGTTCATCGATGCCCCGGTCTCCGGCGGCCAGGCCGGTGCCCAGAACGGCATGTTGACCGTCATGTGCGGTGGCGATCAGGCCGCCTTCGATGTGGCGGCACCGGTTGCGCAGGCGTTCTCGCGCGCGGTCACGCTGCTGGGCGACAGCGGCGCCGGTCAACTGGCCAAGATGGTCAACCAGATCTGCATTGCCGGGCTGGTCCAGGGACTGAGCGAAGCCATCGCCTTCGGCCAGAAGGCCGGGCTCGACATGGTGCAGGTGCTCGACGTGATCGGCAAGGGCGCGGCGCAGAGCTGGCAGATGGACAACCGGGGCAAGACCATGGTGGCAGACCAGTTCGAATTCGGCTTTGCCGTCGACTGGATGCGCAAGGACCTCGGCCTGGTGCTTGACGAAGCACGCCGCAATGGCGCACGCCTGCCGGTGACCGCGCTGGTCGACCAGTTCTATGCCGATGTGCAGCAGATGGGCGGTGCGCGTTGGGACACGTCCAGCCTGATCAAGCGCCTGAAGTAAGCACGCCCCCCGTCTGTCCGGTTTCACTGCCCCGGAATCGGCGACAGCCGATTTCGCAGGTAAACCGGCCGAACCCCCCACTGGGGGGCGGCCCGGCCGCTTCGGATCGGCCGTGCGCGGCGGCCCCTGGACTGGCCTGCTCCGCGGCCGCTTGACCTTTAACGCCCGGTGGGTGGCGCGCAGCGCCAGGGACAGCTGAAACGGATGCCAGCCGGATTGCGGCGGTCAGGACTTCGGCGCCTGCGCCGGCAAGGTGCGTTGCAGCTCTTCTTCGCTGATGATCTCGAGCAGGCGCACCACCTTTTGCACACCGCCGGTGCTGCGCGCAATGTCGGTCGCACGATCGGCTTCGCGCTGCGTGACCCGGCCCATCAGGTAGACCGTACCCCGCTCGGTGACGACCTTGAACGCATTGGCGAACAAGTCCCTGCTGTCGACCATGGCCGCCTTGACCTTGCCGGTGATCAGCGCGTCGGACGAACGCTGCGTCAGCGACGACGCACCCAGCACCGCCAGTTCGTTGGCCACCAGGCGCACGTTGTCGACCCGCGAGACGATCTGCTCGACCAGCTGCTTGTCCTGCGCGCTGGGCACTTCACCACTGAGCAGAACCTGCCGGTTGTAGCTGGTGACATTGACATGCACCCGGCTGCCGAGGTTCTCGTTGATGCGACCGATCGAGCGCAACTCGATGCCTTCGTCTTCCAGCTGGGCGCCGGAGGTGCGCCGGTCGGTTGCCACCAGGGCGCCCATCGCGGCGCCACCGAGCATCAGCGGTGCGCAAGCGCTCAGCAAGCCACCCAGACTGGCCACGCAAACCGCGGCGACACACAGCCGGATCGCACCGGATTTCATCGTCATCATCATGTTGTTTCCTCTTGTTCGCCCAGCAACTGGGCATCGACGGCATCGCACATGCAATGCAGCGCCAGCATCTGAATCTCCAGTATGCGCGCCGATCGCTCGTGGGGCACATGGATATGGATATCGGTATCGCGCAAAAGTTGCGCCAGTTGGCCACCGTCGCGCCCGGACAGTCCAACCACCACCATTTCGCGCTCATGGGCGTCGTCGATCGCCTGCTGCAG
>JBFJZP010000044.1:0-10294 GCA_041622095.1 Burkholderiaceae bacterium
ATCCTGGACGACCTGGTGAATCCGGACAGTCGCCTGCACCAGCTGTGTTGCGCACTGCTCGAAATTCAGGCCGGTGACTAGACGAACACCTGCGCGAAAGTTGGTGCATCGGCCCACGCGCATGAATGCGTGAGCGTGTCTCGCCGGCGCCGATCGCAGCGCCGGCCGTAGCCGATCACATCAGCAGGTGTTCCCCTGCGTTGTCGCCGCCGAGTGTCACGTAGTTCACCTTGCGGATGTCCATCAGCTTGCGGCCGCCGGCATAACTGATCGAGCTCTGGATGTCCTGCTCCATCTCGACCAGGGTTTCCAGCAGCTTGCCCTTGATCGGCTCCAGGATGCGCTTGCCTTCGACGTGTTTGTATTCGCCCTTGTTGAAGTCGCTGGCCGAGCCGTAGTATTCCTTGAACAGGCGCCCGTCGACTTCCACCGTCTGGCCCGGGCTTTCCTCGTGGCCGGCCAGCATCGAGCCGATCATCACCATCGTGGCGCCGAAGCGGATGCTCTTGGCGATGTCGCCATGTTCGCGGATGCCGCCGTCGGCGATGATGGGTTTGGTGGCCACGCGGGCACACCATTTGAGCGCCGACAACTGCCAGCCGCCGGTGCCGAAGCCGGTCTTGAGCTTGGTGATGCAGACCTTGCCCGGGCCGATGCCGACCTTGGTCGCGTCCGCGCCCCAGTTCTCCAGGTCGATCACCGCCTCCGGCGTGCCGACGTTGCCGGCAATCACGAAGGCGCCGGGCAGCTTGGCCTTCAGGCATTCGATCATGTTCTTGACGCTGTCGGCATGGCCGTGCGCGATGTCGATCGTGATGTAGTCCGGGCACAGCCCGAGCGCGACGAACTGGTCGACGGTGTCGTAGTCGGCCTTCTTGACCCCCAGCGAGATCGACGCATACAGGTTCTGCGCCTTCATCGACTTCACGAACGCGACGTTGTCCAGGTCGAAGCGGTGCATCACATAGAAATAACCCTCGCGGGCCAGCCAGACGCAGATGCGTTCGTCGACGACGGTTTTCATGTTGGCCGGCACCACCGGTATGCGAAAGCTGCGTCCGCCCAGTTCGGTGCTGGCATCACATTCCGAGCGGCTCTCCACGCGGCATTTGCGCGGCAGCAGCAGGATGTTTTCGTAATCAAATATTTCCATGGTGTCTCCAAGCGATAAGAGGCTGTTGTCGGGAACAGGTGAGCGCTTGGATTGGGCCCGGTCAGGCTTTCGGCGCCAGAAGACGCTCAAAACAGAACCGGGCCACAAATGCTTGGGCCCGGTGATTGAGTGTAGCAGCGTCCCCCGAGGCCGGCGTGGTTCCTACAATCGCCTCATGGTTTCTGATTCCCACACCTCCGGCAAACTGCTCGACCACCTGAACCCGGAGCAACGCGCCGCGGTCACCTTGCCCAACGAGCACGCGCTGATCCTGGCCGGTGCCGGTTCCGGCAAGACACGGGTGCTGACCACCCGCATCGCCTGGTTGCTGCAGACCGGGCAGGTCACGCCGGCCGGTGTGCTGGCGGTGACCTTCACCAACAAGGCGGCCAAGGAGATGATGACTCGGCTGACCAGCATGTTGCCGGTCAATGTGCGCGGCATGTGGATCGGCACCTTCCACGGCTTGTGCAACCGCTTCCTGCGCGCGCATTACAAGCTGGCCAACCTGCCGCAGGCGTTCCAGATACTGGACACGCAAGACCAGCTGTCGGCGATCAAGCGCCTGTTCAAGCAGTTCAGCATCGACGACGAGCGTTTCCCGCCGAAGCAGACCCTGTGGTTCATCGCCGGCTGCAAGGAGGACGGGCTGCGCCCGAACATGGTCGACGCGCGCGACGCCGACACCCGCAAGAAGGTCGAGATCTACCAACTCTACGAAGAGCAATGCCAGCGCGAGGGCGTGGTCGACTTCGGCGAGCTGATGCTGCGCAGCTTCGAGCTCCTGCGCGACAACGACCCGATTCGCGAGCACTACCAGCGGCGCTTCCGCCATATCCTGATCGACGAGTTCCAGGACACCAACAAGCTGCAATACGCCTGGATCAAGATGCTGGCCGGCTCGGGCGCCGGCGCCACGGTATCGAGCGATCCGTCTTTTCGCCCCACCGGCTGCGTGCTGGCGGTCGGCGACGACGACCAGAGCATTTACGCGTTCCGCGGCGCGCGGGTCGGCAACATGGCCGACTTCGTGCGTGAATTCCAGGTACAGCACCAGATCAAGCTCGAGCAGAACTACCGCTCGTACAGCAACATCCTGGACAGCGCCAACGCCTTGATCAGCCACAACGCCAAGCGCCTGGGCAAGAACCTGCGCACCGACCAGGGGCCGGGCGAGCCGGTGCGGGTCTACGAGTCGCCGAGCGACTTTGCCGAGGCGCAGTGGATGGTCGAGGAGATGCGCCAGCTGGTGCGCGACGGCATCGACCACAAGGAAATCGCGGTGTTGTACCGCAGCAATGCACAAAGCCGCGTCATCGAGACCGCCTTGTTCAATGCCGGCATGCCGTACCGGGTCTACGGCGGGCTGCGCTTTTTCGAGCGCGCCGAGATCAAGCATGCGTTGGCATACCTGCGCCTGCTCGAAAACCCGGGCGACGACACCAGCTTTCTGCGCGTCGTCAATTTCCCGCCGCGCGGCATCGGCGCGCGCAGCCTGGAGCAGCTGCAGGACGCGGCGCGCAGCTCCGGCCAATCGCTGCATGATGCCACCGGTGCGGTGTCGGGCAAGGCCGGCGCCAACCTGGGCGCTTTCGTCGCGCGTATCGACGTGTTGCGCGAGCAGACCCAGGGTTTGTCGCTGCGCGAAATCATCGAACTGGTGTTGCAGCACAGCGACCTGATCACGCATTACCAGGGCGAGCGCGAAGGCGCGGACCGCATCGAAAACCTGGAGGAACTGGTCAATGCGGCCGAGAGTTTCGTCACCCAGGAAGGTTTCGGGCGCGATGCGGTGGCCTTGCCGGTGGATGAGTTGGCGCCCCCCGCGCCGGACGCCGAGACCGGCGAGACCTTGTCGCCGCTGGCCGCCTTCCTGACCCATGCGGCACTCGAGTCGGGCGACAACCAGGCGCAGGCCGGCCAGGACGCGGTGCAACTGATGACGGTGCATGCCAGCAAGGGGCTGGAGTTCGACTGCGTCTTCATCGGCGGCCTGGAAGAGGGCCTGTTCCCGCACGAGAACTCGATGAGCGACCATGACGGGCTGGAGGAGGAGCGCCGGCTGATGTATGTGGCGATCACCCGCGCGCGCCAGCGCCTGTACCTGAGCCACTCGCAGACCCGCATGCTGCACGGGCAGACGCGTTACAACATGCGCAGCCGCTTCTTCGACGAGCTGCCGGAGGCGGCGCTGAAATGGATCACCCCGAAACGCGGTGGGTTCGGCGATTTCGCCGGGGCCGCGGCGGGCGCCGGATCGTCTGGCTGGTCGTCCGGCGGAGCATTCGGTGGTGGATCGGGCCGCAGCATTCCGTCGCACCAGGCTCAAGCGCCGGTCGCGCGGGCGGCCGAGGGCGGGCACGGGCTGCGCGTGAAGATGAAGGTGTTTCACGCCAAGTTCGGCGAAGGCACGGTCTTGCTACTCGAAGGATCGGGTGACGATGCCCGGGCGCAGATCAATTTTCCGCGCCACGGCGTCAAGTGGCTGGCCTTGTCGGTGGCCAAGCTGACGCCGGTACCCTGAAGAACGCCTGCCGGGCTGCAACCGCCTGACACCTTTCGCTTGCGCGGAACTCGTACGGCGCGCCGGTGATCGAATCCGCTATTTGAGGGAGCCAGCATGAAGTTTTCCATTGCATTCGTGGCGGTCGTACTGGCTTTCGCCAGTGCCGCATCGCAAGCCGCCGACACGCCGACGGTCGCGCAACCGACCACCGGCCAGCGGCTGGAGCAGGCGCGCCAGGCGATTGGCGAAAAGCAGTGGAGCAAGGCCCTGGCCCAGTTGCAACGGGCATTGCGGGACGAGCCGCGCAACGCCGACATCCACAACCTGCTGGGTTACAGCTACCGCAAGCAGGGCACGCCGGACCTGCCCAAGGCCTTCGAGCATTACCAGACCGCGTTGCGCCTGGACCCGCGGCACAAGGGTGCCCATGAGTACATCGGCGAGGCCTACCTGATGGACCGCAAGCCGGCCGAGGCGGAAAAACACCTGGCATCGCTGGCGCAGATCTGTGGTAATACCACCTGCGAGGAGTACCAGGACCTGGCCAAGGCGATTGCGGACTACAAGGCGCGCAACTGAGCTGTTGCGCGCAGGCGCCGTTCAGCGGCGTGGCTGGTTGGCCGGATGGGCTTGGCTGGAACTCGCATCCAGGTAGCCGCGGCCGTCCCGGTTGCCTTTGCGGCCCATGACCTGCCAGGCGGTTCGCTCGCCAGCCAGGCGGGCGAGCACTTCCATTTCCTCGTCGGTGTGGTTGATCGCGCCGGCCGCTGTCAGCATGCGGCCATTGCGCGGCTCGGTTTCGGCCCAGAAGGCCTGGTGGTACTCGGCCTGGCTGGTCAGCGAATCGCCGTTGGCCGACAATTCGACCGTGCCATAACAGTTGCAGAAGTAACTGCGTCCCCGGTCCTTGGCCGACACCTCGGTGTAGACGCCGGTACCGCGGATATCCGCGGTCAAGGTGGGCGTGACCACCATGCGCCGTTCGCCGCGGCCCCAGGCACTGGCCACTGCGCCGGCGAACACGCGCAGGATGCTGATCGCATTGATCGAGTCACCCCGTTCCACCGCCATCTGGGTGTTCTGCCGGACCTGGAATGCGGCGTCGCCGACGACAAAAACCAGTATCGCGCCCGGGCCGGTGGTCACCTGGTCGCCACTCTGGATCGTGTGTTGCGGCAACAGGCGGCTGCCATTGAGCAGCACATCACCCTGCAGCTCGACGATGTTGCTGCGTGATTGCGCCTGCGCCGCGGCGAATCCGCCGGTCATGGTCCACGCGGCAGCGCCAGCCAGGAAACTGCGCCGCTGGTGCCAGGACACCTCGGTGTCCGTGCGGTCATGCAGGGTGTGTCGGCTCATGCTTTTCCTCCTCGGTAGTCTGGAAACAATCGCGGAACGTGAAGTAGGTCGAGGTCATGATCATCGCGGTGATCATCAAGGTGCCCGGCACGAACACCATTCCCGCCAGCGGCGGGCTGCCGATCGGACCGGCCAGCAGGTAGACCAGTTGCACCAGCAGCACCATCAGCCCCATCCAGGACAGGCCGAACAAGGTGAAGGCCCAGAAATTGCGCAGGCAGGCCACCAGGCTGAAGAACAGGCTCTTGAGCGGTGGCACCTGGTGCCAGTGCACCAGCGCCGGTGCGTGCCAGAACATCAGCGACAGCGGCAACTGCAGTATCAGAAAGGTGAACATGCCGCTCCACAACTCGGTGTCGCGCGCAATCTCGACCGGCGAGGTGGTGCCGGCGATATAACCACTGGCGAACTTGCCGCCATCGACCAGGCTGGTCGCGCCGATCACCAGCCACAGGCCGGCGCCATACATCAGCCCCAGCACCAGCATCGCCCGCATTTGCTTGCGGCCGGCGCGGAACGCGCTCAGGAACACCATCGGCATCGGGAAGTTCCCGGCGTCAGCCTCCTTGCTCGCGGCCATGAAACCCAGCGTGCAGGCCGGCAGCAATGCCATGGTCAGCGCCAGGCCGATCACCGGAACCAGGTTGGCCAGCGACATCATGGCCAGGAACATGAAGAACAGGCCGGACAAGGCCAGCGGCTGGCGGAAAAAGGTGCGGATACCCAGGCGGACCCACAGGACGCCGGTGCGGGCAGGGACGATTTTGAGCTTCATGGTGTGATGGGGCCAGTCTGGAGTCGGGCGGTGGCTGGTACCCGCCGGGGTTTCAACCGGCTATTGTCGGCGAAACCGCGGGGAGGCTCAGTGATCGGCCCCCGGCATAGCCAGCGGCGACTGCACCCGATGGCGCAGCACCCGCTCGAAATGTCCCGGGTCATGGGCCTTGAGCATCGAGGCTTCGCGTGGCAGGTGCAGGTCCCACAGGCGCGAGATCCAGAAGCGCAAGGCGCCGGCCCGGGCCATCGCCGGCAGCAACGCACGTTCGGCCGTGCTCAGCGGCCGCACCGCAGCGTAGGCCTGCAGCAGGCTGGCGGTACGCGCCGGGTCGGTGATGCCGGTATCGAGGTCGATGCACCAGTCGTTCAGGCAGACCGCGATGTCGAACAGCCAGCTGTCGACACCGGCGAAATAGAAGTCGAAGAAACCGCTGAGCACCGGCGCGGGCCCGCCGTCACGGGCGTCGGCGCCGGACTCGAACAACACGTTGTCACGAAACAGGTCGGCATGGATCGCGCCGCGTGGCAAGGCGGTGTAGCGCGAGCTCTGCGCCACATGGTTCTGGTAGGCCAGCTCGCTTTGCAGCAGCGCCACCTGTGGCGCTTCAAGGTACGGCAGGATGACCGGCACGGTCTCGTTCCACCAGGGCAGGCCGCGCAGATTCGGCTGCGCGAGCGGAAAATCGCGCGCTGCCAGGTGCATGCGCGCAAGCATGTCGCCCACCGCCGCACAATGCGCAACCCCCGGGGCCAGCGCGCTCTTGCCCGGCAACTTGTTGACCACGGTCGCGGGCTTGCCCTTGAGCTTGTGCAGATAGACGCCCTTGGCGTCCTGCGCCGGATCCGGCACCGGGATGCCACGGCTGGCCAGGTGCTTCATCAGCGCCAGGTAGAACGGCAACTGCTCGAAGCTCAGGCGCTCGAACAGCGTCAGCACGTATTCGCCCTGGTCGGTGCTGACGAAATAATTGGTGTTCTCAATGCCGCCGGCACATCCCTGCATTGCATGCAGGTGTCCCAGACCCAGCCGTTGGATCAGGTCGCCGGCCTCCGCAGGCGCGACCTCTGTATAGACCGCCATGAATCAGCGCGACGGGGTCAGAAACCCATGACTTTCCAAACCCGCGTACCACCAGTGCCGCCGGAGCTGCCGCGTTCACCGCGGGTCAGGTTGCGGTTGTTGCTGTCGGGAATGACGTCGTAGGCGGGCATGCCGCCCTTGGGCGAGACCACGATGCTCTGGGTTTCACCCCCGACCCGCAGTTCGTCGATGCGCGCGCCGGCATCTTCGATCCGGATGCGTTCGATCAGCTGGTCGGGCCGCTGTGCCGTGGCCGGTGCAGCAGTGTCGGCGGGTGGCGTCTGTGCCAGGGACTGGCCGGTCCATCCAGTGGCCAGGGCCAGCAGCAAGGCGGTGGCGAAACGTGGGTCAAGCATGCGGGCATTGTAGAACCACCGGTGCATCTTCGCGGCAGGCAAAATGCACGCATGCGGCGCCCGGACTGTTCCAGGCGGCCGCGGTGGCGCAAGACGCCCGCAAGGAATCCCATGAGTGAAAAACAAACGACGATCGACATGCCCGGCGAGTCGCGCCCGCGCAAGCTGCTGTTGGTGGACGGATCGAGTTACCTGTACCGCGCCTACCATGCGATGCCCGACCTGCGCGCGGTGCCGGACGACCCGACCAGCCCGGCGACCGGCGCCATCCGGGGCATGGTCAACATGATGCAGAGCCTGCGCAGGGAAGTGCCGGCCGACTATGCCGCCTGCGTGTTCGACGCCAAGGGGCCGACCTTCCGCGACGCGATCTACCCGGAGTACAAGGCCCAGCGCAGTCCGATGCCGGACGATCTGCGGGCGCAGATCCCGCCGATCCACGAGGTGGTACGGCTGCTCGGCTGGAGCGTGCTCGACGTGCCCGGCGTCGAGGCGGACGACGTGATCGGCACGCTGGCGGTAATGGCTGCGGCGCAGGGCATCGAGGTCATCATCTCCAGCGGCGACAAGGACCTGGCGCAGCTGGTTGACGAACACATCACCATCGTCGACACGATGAACGGCAAGCGGCGCGACATGGCGGGCGTGGAGGCGGAGTTCGGCGTGCCGGCACGGCTGATGGTCGACTACCAGACGCTGGTCGGCGACACCATCGACAACGTGCCCGGCGTCGAGAAGGTCGGCCCCAAGACCGCCGCCAAATGGTTGCAGGAATACGGCTCGCTCGACGCGCTGGTGGCCCATGCCGACGCGATCAAGGGCGTTGCCGGGCAGAACCTGCGCAAGGCGCTCGACTGGTTGCCGACCGGGCGCAGGCTGCTGACGATCAAGACCGATTGCGACCTGCGTGAGTGGGTGAACGGTCTGCCGGCGCTCGATGCGATATCGATCGGGTCGATGGACGTCGACGGGCTCAAGCAGTTCTATGAAACCTACGGCTTCAAGGGGCTGGTGCGCTCCTTGTCCGACGCGTCGGCTGCATCCGCCGGCAAGGCCGCGGCCGGCGGCGGCAACACCGGCGACGCGCTGGCCGAAACCCAGCCGCCGCAAAGCCGCACGACGACGGTGGCTTACGAGACGATTGTCGACTGGGCCACGCTCGACAGCTGGATCGAGCGCTTGCGCAAGGCGGACCTGGCCGCGGTGGACACCGAGACCACTTCGCTCGACGACATGCGCGCCGAAATCGTCGGCGTGAGTTTCAGCATCACCCCGGGCGAGGCGGCATATGTGCCGCTGGCGCACAACTACCCCGGCGCGCCGGAGCAGCTGCCACGCGACGAGGCGCTGGCCCGGCTCCAGCCCTGGCTGGAGGATGCGGCCTGCCACAAGCTCGGCCAGCACATCAAGTACGACCGCCATGTATTCGCCAACCACGGCATCGAGGTGCGCGGATATGTGCACGACACCATGCTGCAGAGCTACGTGCTCGAAGTGCACCGACCGCATGGCCTGGCCAGCCTGGCAGAGCGCCATCTCGGGCGCAGCGGCATCAGCTACGAGGACTTGTGCGGCAAGGGTGTGCACCAGATCGGCTTCGACCAGGTCGACATCGCCCGCGCCGCCGAATACTCCTGCGAGGACTCCGACCAGACGCTGGATGTGCACCAGATCTTGTGGCCGCGTATCCAGGCCGACGAGAAGCTGTCCTTCATCTACCAGCTGGAGATCGACAGCAGCGAGGCCTTGTACCGGATCGAGCGCAACGGCGTGTTGATCGACGCGCCGACGCTGGCGGCGCAAAGCCATGCGCTGGGCCAGCGCATCATGCAGCTCGAGGCCGAGGCGCACGAACTCGCCGGTCAACCCTTCAACCTGGGCAGTCCGAAACAGATCGGCGAGATCTTCTTCGGCAAGCTGGGCTTGCCGGTGGTCAAGAAAACCGCCACCGGCGCGCCCAGCACCGACGAGGAGGTGCTGGAGAAGCTGGCGGAGGACTTTCCCTTGCCGGCCAAGATCCTGGAACATCGGGGCCTGGCCAAGCTCAAGGGCACGTATACCGACAAGCTTGCGCAGCTGGCGCTGCCGCGCACCGGCCGTGTGCATACCCATTACGCGCAGGCGGTGGCGGTGACCGGCCGCTTGTCGAGCAACGACCCGAACCTGCAGAACATCCCGATCCGTACCGCCGAGGGGCGCCGGGTGCGCGAGGCTTTCGTTGCACCTGAAGGCAGCGTGATTGCCAGTGCCGACTACAGCCAGATCGAGTTGCGCATCATGGCGCACATCAGCGAGGACGAGGCCTTGGTGCGGGCATTCGCCGAGGGCATGGACGTGCACCGTGCCACCGCTGCCGAGGTGTTCGGTGTCACGCCGGAGCAGGTCAGCAGCGAGCAGCGCCGGTATGCCAAGGTCATCAACTTCGGCCTGATCTACGGTATGAGCGCATTCGGCCTGGCGCGCAGCCTGTCGATCGACAACACCGCAGCGAAGAACTACATCGAACGTTATTTCCAGCGCTATCCGGGGGTCAAGCGCTACATGGACGAAACCAAGGAGCGCGCCCGCGAGCTGGGTTATGTCGAGACGGTGTTTGGCCGTCGGCTGTACCTGCCGGAGATCCGCTCGCCGAACGGTCCACGGCGCAGTGGTGCCGAGCGCCAGGCGATCAATGCGCCGATGCAGGGTACGGCGGCCGACCTGATCAAGCTCAGCATGGTCAAGGTGCAGCAGGTGCTCGATGCGCAGAAACGCGGCACGAAGATGATCATGCAGGTGCATGACGAACTGGTGTTCGAAGTGCCGGACGGCGAGGTCGAATGGCTGCGCCAGGAGATCCCGGCCTTGATGGCCTCGGTCGCCCAGCTGCGCGTGCCGCTGCTGGCGGAGATCGGCGTCGGCAAGAACTGGGACCAGGCGCACTGACCCGGGCCCCGGGCCGGCGGCGCGTCAGAGCAGGTCGCCGACGGTGGAGCGGGGCGCGTCCTTGTCGATCTGCCAGTCGGCCAGGTCGGCCACCGCAAGACGCGCCCGCCCGGCCATCTTGGCCCGGTACATGGCGG
>JBFJZP010000045.1:0-10249 GCA_041622095.1 Burkholderiaceae bacterium
AATACCGGACGCGGGCAAACCGGCTTTGTTGCGCCGCATCGCGCGCCTGCCCCAGCGTGTGAATGCCCTTGTCCGCCAATAGCGGCACCAGCTTGAGGAAGACCTCGGCAGTGACGATGGCGTCGCCCAGCGCGGTATGGCGCCGGTCCATGGTCACGCCCAGGCGCTGCGCGATCGCCTCCAGCGCATGGGATTCCTGGTTCGGATGCACCACGTCCGAGAGCAGCAGCGTATCGAGCACCGGCTGATCGAACTGCAGGCCGGTTTCCGCCTCCTTGAGTTGCAGGAAACGCATGTCGAAAGCCGCGTTGTGGGCCACCAGCACCGTGTCGTGGGCATAGGCATGGAAGGCCCGCAGCACCTGCCCGATGTCGGGCTGGCCGCGCACCATCGCGCTGGTGATGCCATGGATACGCGTCGATGCGCGTGGCACCGGCCGGCGCGGATCGACCAGTTGCTCGAAGCCCTCCTGGTGCAGCAGCTTGCCGTTGACGATACGGGTCGCGCCGACCTGGATGATTTCATCACCCTTGGACGGGTCCAGCCCGGTGGTTTCTGTGTCGAACACGGTGTACGACAGGCTGTCGAGCCGCCGGTCCTGCAGCGCTCGCGCCAGGTCCGACGGCTGGAACAGGTCGAAGTCGTAGAACGCCGGCCGGCTTTCCAGTGGCGACGGCGCGCCCGTCTCGGCCTCGGCTTCGGCTTGTGCCTGGGTCCTGTCGGCGGTCGACAGCGGCAGCAGGAAGCGGAACAAGGCCTCGTGCCGTGCCCGCTCGCGTTCGAACCAGAACGCCCCGCCGTGGCGGTCGACCACGTCGCGCACCGTCAGCGGGGTGGACGCATCGCCGACGCGAATCGGGTCGAGTTCCCAGGCCATCACCGTCTCGGTGCTCATCGCCGTGCCGTTCCAGACCAGGTCCAGATGGGCATGGTGGCCGGAGCGCGCCAGTCGCAGGCTGGCGCGTTCGATGCCGAACTCCTGCTCCAGCCGGGCCGCCAGGTAGGCCAGCGCCTGCATCAGCGAGAAGCTGTCGACACGCAGCCACAAGGCCGCGTCGATCGGGCCTTGCGTCACCTGCAGCTTGGGCACCGCGTCCATGCGCCGGATGATCGCGGCCATCAGGTCCGCAGCGCGCATCTCCTCCATCGGCCAGCGTGTCTTGAGCCCGCGCGCAGCCTGCTGCGCCAGCGTCTGCACCTTCTCGCTCAAGGCGGCCGCCTCCTCGCGCACCACGCCCAGGAAGCGGGTGCGCATCTCCGGCTCCAGGTCCGGGAAGTCGAGCATGTCCAGCGCGGTCTGCAGATTGGCCAGTGCGCTGCGACTGCCTTCGGTCATCGCATGCAGCAACTGGTCGCGCAGCGACTGCTGTTCGAAGTCGCGCGTCAGGTTGTCGAGCAGCAGTACGAAGCCGGTGAGCGCCGGCGCGCCCGCCGATGCGCCGGATGGCGCTGCCGGATCGCCGGTCGGCGCATCGTCGGCTTGCTCCAGCACGCCGGCCACCTGCACCCGCAGCAGTTGTCCGTTGCGGGTGGTGGTCACGAACTGGGCCGACGCATTGGCCGCGCCGCGATCGGTGCGCCGGCGTATCGTATCCAGCGCGTGCGCCACCAGCGATGGGTCGAACACCGCATGGATCGAGCGGCCCAGCCCGATCACGCCGGCGCCATCGGCCAGCGTGGACGCGTCGGCCAGGGCCTGGTATTGCAGCCGCGCGCGATTGTTGTACAGCAGGATGCGACCGTCCAGGTTGCATACCACCACACTTTGCTGCAACTCCGCCATCAAGGCGGCCAGCCGGCGGCGCTCGCGTTCGATGTCCTGGCTGGCCCGGCGCACCTGCTGCGCGACATCGTCCTGCAGCCGGTGGTGTTCCGCCGCCAGCGCATTGATCGCCCGGGCCAGCGCCTGTGCCTGGGCACTGCCGCTGCTGCTCTCCACCGTCTGGCGTGTCTGCCCTTTCACCAGGATGCGGGTCTGCTCTTCGATCCGCGCCCATACCTGCACATGGTCGCGGAACAGGCGTCGCGCCAGCAGGGCCAGCACCGCACTGGCGAGCAGCCAGGCCAGGATAGCGAGCGCGATCACGTCGCCCAGCACGGATGCCAGCGCTGTGGACCGTGCCTGGCCGATCGTCAGCCAGGCCACCAGCGCGAACAGCAGGCCACCGAGGCCCAGCACGATGCCGGGCGCCAGCAGCACCAGGGCGCGGCGCATGCGCAGTGTCATCGGCGGCCTCCGGCGTTTACATGCCAACCTGCGCCCTGCGGGCTGCGGTTCGATCCCCTTGGGAGCGGCCCGGCGGGGATCATGCCCGCGCGTCCAGCAGGCTGTGCACCTGTGCCACCAGTTCGCGGGTGGAGAACGGCTTGGTGACATAGGCGTTGGCGCCCAGCGCCAGTCCCTTGGCCATGTCGGTTTCGCGGCCCTTGGCGGTGAGCATGATGATGACCATGTTGCGCAGGCGTTCGATCGAGCGCACATGCTGGCAGACCTCCAGGCCGGTCTTGCCCGGCATCATCACGTCGAGCAGCACCAGGTCGGGAGGCGGGTCGCTCTCGATCGCCGCGATCGCCTGCAGGCCGTCGCGTGCGACGCTGACCTCGAAACCTTCGCGTTTCATCAGGTATTCGAGCGAGATCAGGATATTGGGTTCGTCATCGACGATCAGGATCTTGTGCGCCATGGTGGGTACCGATTGATTTCAGGTTGGGGGAGGCGGCGACGCGGCACCAGCCGGGTCATTGCCGTCGCCGTCACTGTCGCCTGTCATCGTATTCCAGGGGAGTTCGAACACAAAGCAGGCACCGCCTGCCGGCACCGGGTCGACCCATATGCGGCCGCCGAAATGCTCGACGATCTGGCGGCTGATCGGCAGCCCGAGTCCGGTTCCCTGGGGCCGGTTGCCGCCCTCCTGACCCTGGTGGAACTTCTCGAAGATCTGCGCGCGTTGCGACGCCGGCACGCCGGGCCCGTTGTCCTGGATCGCGACCCGGGCGCCTTGCGCGCTGCTGCTGAGCACGATGTCGACCCGGCCGTTCTGGTCGGGCACGAACTTGGCTGCGTTGGACAGCAGGTTCAGCACCACCTGCGTCAAACGGTCGGGGTCGGCGCGCAATACCACCGCCTGCGCCGGCAAGGCCAGGTGCACGCTGGCACCCCGATCGCGGAACATGGCTGCGGTGGTCTGCACCGCCTGCTCCAGCAACTGGCCCAGGTCGATCCGGGTGTTGTGCCACTGTGCATGGCCAGACTCGATCTTGGCCAGGTCCAGCACCTGGTTGACCAGCCGGCTCAGGCGTTCGGTTTCGGTGACGATGATCTGCATGAACTGCTGGCGCTGTGCCTGTGGCATGTCCGGTTCGTCCACCATCAGTTCGGCCAGTGTGCGGATCGACGTCAGCGGCGTGCGCAACTCATGCGTCACCGACGACATGAAATCGTCCTTGAGCCGGTCCAGGCTTTGCAGCTGGGCGTTGGCGGCGCGCAACTCCGCGCTGGCGCGCTCCAGCGATGCGGATTTCTCTTCCAGTTCGATCGAATGCGCGCGCAACTGGGTCGCTTCGTCCAGGATCTGCAACACATCGTCGAGCACCAGCGCGTCTTCGTCGGCCGCCGAGGCCACCATCACCCGCGCCGACGCGCTGCCGATCGCGCCGGCCAGCGCAATTTCGACCTGGCGCACCAGCTGCGCGTCGGGTTCGATCTGATCGATACGCGCCACGCCCAGGCGCTGGGCCTGCTCCTCGAACAGGCGTTGCGCGCGGGCTTGGCCGATGAACCGCGTGCTCAGCGCCAGCAGGTCCTCCACCCGGGCCCGGCCGCGCCAGAACACCGGTTCGGCGCTGCGGTTGCGCTGGAAGGCTTCGACGAACAACAAGGCCTGGCTGGTCTCGGCAGGTGTCGGGCCGCGCCACAAGGACAGCACCACATACACCGCCAGATTCGCGCTCAGGCTCCAGAACAGGGAATGGGTCAGGTTGTCCATCCCCGACAGGCCCAGCAACTGCTCCGGCTTGAGCCAGCCGATGCCCCAGGGCCCGTGTTCCAGGAATTGCGTCGGCAACCAGCCGGACTTCGCGATCGAGGGCAGCATCAGCGTGTAGATCCACAACGCAAAGCCGATCGACAAGCCGGCCATCGCACCGACCCGGGTGCCGCCGCGCCAGTACATGCCGCCGAACAAGGCGGGCGCGAATTGGGCGACGGCAGCAAAGCTGATCAGGCCGATGCTGACCAGCGCATAGGCTTCGCCGGCCCAGTGGAAATAGCCGTAGCCCAGCAACATGATCCCGAAGATCGCGGTGCGCCGGATGCCGAGCAGCAAGCGGGTCAGGTCGCCCCGGGCCCGTGCGCCGAAGCGCCGGGTGCGCAGCAGCAGCGGCATCACCAGGTCGTTGCAGACCATGGTCGACACCGCGATCGATTCGACGATCACCATGCCGGTGGCGGCGGACAGGCCGCCGATGAAGGCCAGCAGCGCCAGCACCGGCTGGCCGTTGGCCAGCGGCAGAGACAACACGAAGGCCTCCGGGTCCATCGTGCCCCGGCCGAATAGCAGCAGGCCGCCCAGTGCCACCGGCAACACGAAGATATTGATCAGCAGCAGGTAGGCCGGGAACACCCAGGCGGCGCGGCGCAGATGGCGTTCGTTGACGTTCTCGACCACCATGATCTGGAACTGGCGCGGCAGCAGCAGCACCGACAACATCGCCAGCAGCGTGAGCGAGAACCATTGCCCGTAGTCGAAGTTTTGCGGGGTGCCCAGCAAGGTCGCGAGCTCGGGCACGGCGCGGGCCCGCGCGAAGATGTCGCCCATGCCATCGAACAGGCCGTAGGTGACGAACAATCCAACCGCCAGGAACGCCAGCAGCTTGACGATGGACTCGAAGGCGATTGCGGCAACCATGCCTTCGTGCCGTTCGGACGCGTCGAGCCGGCGCGTGCCGAACACCACGGTGAAGCCAGCCAGTGCCAGTGCGAAATACAAGGTGCTGTCGTTCCACCAGCTCTCCTGCGCCGGCAGGGATTGGCCCAGCGGTGTCGTCATCACCGCGTAACCGACCGATACCGCCTTGATCTGCAAGGCGATGTAGGGAATGATGCCCACGACGGTGATCAGCGTCACCAGGCCGGCCAGCGTCTGGCTCTTGCCATAACGGCTGCCGATGAAATCGGCGATCGATGTGATGCGGTAGCTGCGCGCGATGCGCACCATCTTGCGCACCACCATCCAGGCCAGCACCATGGCCAGTGTCGGGCCCAGGTAGATCGGCAGGAACCAGATGCCGGCACTGGCCGCGCGCCCGACGCTGCCGAAGTAGGTCCAGGCGGTGCAATACACCGCCATCGACAAGGCGTAGACCCAGGCGTTGTCGATCAGCGAGCGGCCCTGCGCGCCGCGCCAGTTGCCATAACTGGCTACGCCGAACAGCAGCAGCAGATAGACAAACGACGCACCGACGACCAGGGGGGCGGACAACATCGCGTCAATCGCCCGCGTGTTCGAGCAGCCAGGCCATGGTGGCGATCAGGATGGCCCACAACAGGAACAGCGCCGTCGGGAACAGTGGCAGGCCGAACACGCTGGCCTGTGCATCCCACAAGGCCAGCAACGGATAGTTCAAGACCATCATGCCGGCGAAAAACAGTGCCAGCAGGCGTTGTATACCGCGTGTCTTCTGCATGGCGCTGTTGTCTCCTTCGCACAAGTGGGTGCCGAACCGGCACCCTGCCACGCTAGCGCGTGGGGGTGGCCTGTGTCAACGACGATATGATCCGGCACTTACCACCGGCTTACCCCGGCTGGGCCTGCGGCGCGCCATCGATCGAGGTGTCGAAACGCACGACGAAACGTGCGCCCGGCGGGTCGCGGCGCGACTCGGCGTCTTCGACGCTGACGCTGGCCCGGTGCAGCTGCGCAATCTCGAGCACGATCGGCAGGCCCAGGCCCGAGCCGTCGACACCGCTGCCCAGAACCCGGTAGAACGGCTTGAAGATCATCTCGCGTTCGGCTGGCGCAATACCCGGCCCGGAGTCCTCTACCTGCAGCAGCAAGACCTTGCCGAACGGATCGGCCAGCACCCGCGCGGTCACGACACCCGGGTGTTGCGGGTTGGACGGTGTGTAGTGGATCGCATTGTTCAGCAGGTTGCGGATCATCTCCGACAGCAGCGTCGGGTTGCCGTCGAGCACGACGCCCTTGGCGCCCGGATCGGCTCCTTCGTATCCCAGGTCGATCGCCTTTTCGATCGCGCGCGGAAGGCAGTCATGCACCGCCTCGATCGTCAAGGCGGCCAGGTCGCAAGGCTCGCGTGACATCGCGGTGTTGCTGCCTTCGGCACGCGCCAGCGCCAGCAACTGGTTGACGGTATGGGTGGCGCGCACGCTGGCGTTGCCGATCTGGCGCAGCGTCTGCTTGAGTTCGTCGGCGCTCATGCCCTCGCGCTGCGCCAGATCGGCCTGCATGCGCAGGCCGGCCAGCGGCGTCTTGAGCTGGTGCGCAGCGTCGGCCAGGAAACGCTTCTGGTGTTCGATCGAGCGTTTGAGCCGCTGCAGCAGGTCATTGACCGACGACACCAGCGGCGCAACCTCCTGCGGCACCGAGCTGTCGTCCAGCGGGCTCAGGTCATCCGGTTTGCGCGCGCGGATACGTTCCTCGAGCTGGTTCAGCGGCTTGATCGCATAGGCCAGGCCCAGCCAGACCAGCAGCACCGCCAGCGGCAGGATGATGAACTGCTGCAGCATGACGCCCTTGACGATCTCGGTCGCCAGCATGGCGCGTTTTTCCAGTGGCTCCGCCACCTGCACCAGCACCGGCCGGGCGCCGGGCAGGTCGATCGCCAGCCACTTGTACGCGACCCGGATGCTGTCGTCGAGGTAGCTGTCGTCCCGGATCCGGACTTCGTTGAAGAACGGGGTTTCGTCGGCCGGCGGCGCCGGCAGGTTGCGCTCGCCGCTGACCAGCTCGCCTTTGGTGCCAAGGATCTGGTAGTACACCGTATCGGACTCGGCCGCACGCAGGAGCTTGTGTGCCGGCAGTGGCAGGATGAATTCGAGTTCCCTTTCACGCACCTTGACCAGGGCGGCCAGCTCGCGGACGTTGTATTCCAGTGCCTGGTCAAAGGGTTTGCCGGCGGCGCTCTGGGCCACGAACCAGGTCAGGACCAGACTGATCGGCCACAGCAGCAGCAGCGGCGTCAGCATCCAGTCCAGGATTTCGCCGAACAGCGAGCGCTGCTCGCGCTGGAACAGTTTCACGCGACCGGCGTGGCTTTGTGCGTATCCTGCGCCGATTCGTTCGGCAGCAGTTTCAGGCAATATCCGAGGCCACGCACGGTGGCGATGCGGATCGGGCCTTTTTCGATTTTCTTGCGCAGGCGATGCACATAGACCTCGATCGCGTTATTGCTGACCTCGTCGCCCCACTCGCACAGGCGTTCGACCAGCTGGTCCTTGCTGACCATGCGCCCGGCGCGCTGCAGCAGCACCTCGAGCAGGCCGAGTTCACGCGCCGACAGGTCGACCATCTGGCCGTCGATGGTGGCTACCCGCCCGGCCTGGTCGTATACCAGCGGACCGTGGCGGATGTTGTCACTGGCGCCGCCCATGCGCCGACGCAACAAGGCGCGCACCCGGGCCTCGAGTTCCTGCAGGCTGAAGGGTTTGGCCATGTAGTCGTCGGCGCCGTAATCCAGGCCCTTGACGCGTTCCTCGACGCTGTCGGCCGCTGTCAGGATCAGCACCGGCAAGTTCGAGCCGCGTGCGCGCAACTTGCGCAGCACCTCCAGGCCATGCATCTTGGGCAGGCCCAGGTCCAGGATCAGCAAGTCGAACTCCTTGTTGGTCAACAATGCGGCATCGGCTTCGGTGCCGGTGGCCACATGGTCCACCGCAGCGCCGGTATTGCGCAGCGCGCGCAGCAGGCCATCGGCCAATACCCCGTCATCTTCTGCGATCAAGATCCGCATATGTGCCTCCTTGTGCGGTGTGTAGCGCGATCATCCGCTGGTTCTTGCCGGAATTCTAGGCGCCGGACCTTCAGCTTACCAAGCGGGTTGACCCTTGTTCCGGGGCTTTGCTGCGCTGCGGGATCCGCTGGAAACCTTTCACCCCGCCGGGCTCATGCCACATAGGCCTCGAGGCCGAGCAGGACGACGGTGGCGACCTCGGCGCCGACGGCAAGGCGAAATTCACCCTCTGCCTGCTGTACCGCCTGGCGGTAGGCTTGCAGCCACTGCCGGCCGGCCGGGCTGAACCGGACCTGCACCGCGCGGGCATCGCGGGCGTCGGGCAGGCGTTCGACCAGGCCCCAGGCCGCGCATTGGTCGACCAGTTTGCCCATGGCCTGCTTGGTGATGCCGGCGTGTTCCGCCAGCGTGGTCAGCCGGCAGCCTTCGACCGGCAGGTGGCGCGTGATCTGAATGTGGGATGCGCCGAGCTTGCCCCGTGCGGCAAGATGGGACAGAACCAGTGCCAGTTCCTCGTCATGTGCCATCAGGCTGAGCACCCGGGTGTCGAATCGCTGGTGCGCCCGTTCGGTCAGCCGGCCCAGATGGGTCTGGCGCCAGGTGCCGTCGGAAGTGTTGTTGTGCATTCGAAAATAGTAAATCAAATTGACTAAAAATCTTGTTTACCGAATTCAATAAACCCGGATAAACTACTGTTCAAGTATCCAGCCTGTCATTAAAGCCAGATTTGATTTATTCCCCAAGCCCTTGTTTTAAAAGGAATTTCCCATGGACGCCCCTGTCAAGAACCTATCCTCCGCCAACAGCGAAAAAGCCAAGGCCCTGCAAGTCGCGCTGGCCCAGATCGAAAAGCAGTTCGGCAAGGGCACCATCATGCGCCTGGGTGAAGGCGAGGTCATCGAAGACATCCAGGTCGTCTCGACCGGTTCGCTGGGGCTGGATATCGCGCTCGGCGTCGGCGGCCTGCCGCGCGGCCGGGTGGTCGAGATCTACGGTCCGGAATCGTCCGGCAAGACCACGCTGACCTTGCAGGTCATTGCCGAGATGCAGAAGACCGGTGGCCAGTGCGCCTTTGTCGACGCCGAACACGCGCTCGACATCCAGTACGCGCAAAAACTCGGCGTCAACCTGCAGGACCTGCTGATCAGCCAGCCCGACACCGGCGAGCAGGCACTGGAGATCGTCGATTCGCTGGTGCGTTCGGGCGCGGTCGACCTGATCGTCGTCGACTCGGTGGCGGCGCTCCCGCCCAAGGCCGAACTCGAGGGCGAGATGGGCGACTCCCTGCCCGGCCTGCAGGCGCGGCTGATGAGCCAGGCGCTGCGCAAGCTCACCGCGCATATCAAGAAGACCAACTGCATGGTGATCTTCATCAACCAGATCCGGATGAAGATCGGCGTCATGTTCGGCAGCCCGGAGACCACCACCGGCGGCAACGCGCTGAAGTTCTACGCCTCGGTGCGGCTCGACATCCGCCGTACCGGCACGATCAAGAAGGGCGACGACTCGATCGGCAACGAAACCAAGGTCAAGGTCGTCAAGAACAAGGTTGCGCCGCCGTTCAAGACGGCCGAATTCGACATCCTGTTCGGCGAAGGCATCAGCCGCCACGGCGAGATCATCGACATGGGCGTGAACGCCCAGATCCTCGACAAGTCCGGCGCCTGGTATGCCTACAACGGCGAGAAGATCGGCCAGGGGCGCGACAACGCGCGTGAATTCCTGCGCGAGAACCCGGACCTGGCCCGCGAGATCGAGAACAAGGTGCGCGAGTCGCTGGGTATTCCGCTGCTGCCCGAGCGCCTCAACGCCGACGCCGGCGCCAAGGCCAAGGGCAAGGACAAGAAGGCCGACTGAGCGCCAGCACAGCCGACGGGTCCGTGCCACTTCCTCCGCCCTCACTCAAGGGGCGCGCCCTGCGCCTGTTGTCCACGCGAGAACACTCGCGGCTCGAGCTCGAGCGCAAGTTGCGGCGCTACGAGACCGTGCCCGGAGAACTGGCACAGGCGCTCGACGCCTTGCAGGCCAAGGGTTTCATCGACGAGAGCCGGGTTGTCGAATCGGTGCTGCACCGGCGCGCCGCCAAACTCGGCGCCGCCCGGATTCGCCAGGAATTGCAGGACAAAGGCTTGCCGGCCGAGGCGATCCGCAGTGCCGTGGCCGGCCTGCAGGCCAGCGAACTGGCGCGTGCCCGCGCCGTCTGGCAGAAGAAGTTTGCCGCCGGCCAGGTCCGGGACGCGACCGGCGCGCCCGCTGTGCCCGACGCGGCGCAGCGTGCCCG
>JBFJZP010000046.1:0-10221 GCA_041622095.1 Burkholderiaceae bacterium
CATCGCCACCCGGTGGCCGGCCGCCTGCCGAGCGCGCAGGAACTGCAGCTTCGCATCCGGCGAACTCTGCGCCTGCACCGACCGGATGCCCAGCGCCTCGGCAATCCGGCCGGCCACGTCCTGCCGGTCGCCCGACAACATGTGCACATCGATGCCGTCGGCCGCCAGCGCCCGTACCGCGGCCTGCGCATCCTCGCGCAAGGCATGGGTCAGCGAGAAGCTGGCGAGCCAACCGCTGTCGTCGCTCAGATGGGTCATGTCCGGCGCCTGTCCACCGGTGCTGTCGGCTGCCGACAGGCCACAAAAATCTGCCTTGCCCAGGCGCAACCGCATCGGGCCGCCGGAGCCGTCGGGTGCCCGCACGGTGGCCGCCAATCCGTGGCCGGCCTGCTCCTGCAGGTCCTGGACCTGCCATTCGGACGACGCGCCAGCCGCTTCTTCATCGGCCGCCGCCACGATGGCACGCGAGACCGGATGCAGCGACTGCCGCGCCAGCGCCGCGGCCATGGCCAGCACCTGCTGGCGCTGCAGCCCCTCGCGCTGGCGCACGCCGGCGACACGCTGTCGGTCATGGGTCAAGGTGCCGGTCTTGTCGAACACCACGGTGTCGACCTGGGCCAGTGCCTCCAGCGCCTGCAGCCGCCGCACCATGACACCGGCGCGGGCCATGCTGCCGGCTCCGGCGAGCATGGCGGTCGGGGTGGCCAGCGACAAGGCACAGGGACAGGTGACGATCAGCACCGCCACCGCCACCATCAACGCATGGCCTTGGCCTTGTGGCCACCAGTACAGCGCAGCGCCGGCGGCGGCCAGCAGCACGATCAGCAGGAAGGGCTTGGCAATACGGTCGGCCAACCGGGCCAGCCGGGGTCGCGCCGTCGCGGCGCTGTGCACCAGGGCGACGATCGCGGCAAACTGGGTCTGCGCGCCGGTCTGCTCGACCCGGAACTCGATCGCACCACTCAGGTTGTGGCTGCCGGCGATGACGCGCGCGCCCACCGAACGCGGCACCGGACGCGACTCGCCGGTCAGCAGCGACTGGTCCACCGTGGTGTCGCCGGCGACGATGACACCGTCGGCGGCGATCGCCTCGCCCGGCAGCACCCGCACCAGGTCACCGACCACCAGGCGCCGCGCCGCCACCGCCTGGAAACTGCCGTCGGCGCCGCGCCGGTGCACCGCCTCCGGCATGCGGTTGACCATCGCCTCCAGCGCACCGGCGGTGCGATCGCGCAGTCGCAATTCGAGCCAGCGGCCGGTCAGCAGGAAAAACACGAACATCGTCAGCGAATCGAAGAACACCTCGCGGCCGAATATGCCTTGCGGCTCGAAGGTACCGGCAGTGCTGACGACGAAGGTGATCACCAAGGCGATCGCCACCGGCAGGTCCATGCTGATGCGGCGTTGCGTCAGGTCACGCCAGGCGTTGCGAAAAAACGGCCCGCAGGAGAACAGGATCACCGGCAAGGACAGCACCCAGGAGGCCCAGCGCAGCAGATGCTCGGACTCTGCGCTCAGGTCACCCGGCAAGGCCACGTACGCCGGATAGGCGTACATCATGACCTGCATCATGCACAGACCGGCGACCAGCCAGCGCCACAACATCGTGCGGCTCTCCTGCAGGCGCGCCGCCCGGGCGCTGCTGTCGTTGGCCGGCAGCGGCAGATAACCGGCCCGGCGGATGGCGCCCATCCATTGCGACGGTCGCACCCGATCCGGCGACCACACGATGGTGGCGCGGCGACTGGCGGCGCTGACATCGGCCCGGCGCACACCCGGCAAGGCATGCAAGGCCTTCTCGATCGTGATCGCGCATGCGGCGCAGGTGATGCCGTCGATCATGACACTCGACTCAACCAGGCCACTGGCCGCGGCACTGGGCCGGCTGAACGCGGACCACTCGTCCGGGTCGTCAAGCAGCAGCGCTGCGTCGTCAAGTGCCGAGCCGGTGCTGCCGGCCGCGTCATGGACCCCGGGCACCGGCGTCGGACGATGTGACAGCGCTTCAGCGACCAACGTGGCTCCGGACATGGAGACGAGCTTAACGGACAAATGCAGAATTTCCTTGATGTGAATCAAGGGCCAGCGGCAGACCTGGCCTATCCTCAAAGCTCCACAATACCAAAAGGAGCTCCCCATGTACCAGCGTATTCTTGTCGCAACAGACGGTTCCAACCTGTCCCGCAAGGCGGTGTCGAGCGCCATTGCGCTGGCCGGTTTGTGCGGCGCCGAGCTGGTCGCGCTCAAGGTGGTGGCGCGTTATCCGATGACCTATTTCGAAGGTGGCATGGCGGTGCAGGCCGGTGAAGTGGCGCGGATCGAGAAACAGTGGGCAGATGCCGCGCAGGCGGTCGTCGACGCGGTCAAGAAGTCCGCCATGGCCAAGGGTGTCAAGGCCAAGGCCATCACCGCCAAGTCCGACCTGGTGTCCGAGGCGGTGATCGCCGCGGCCAAGAAGCACAAGTGCGACCTGATCGTCATGGCATCGCACGGGCGCCGTGGCATCAAGCGCCTGTTACTGGGCAGCGAGACCCAGTTGGTGCTGACGCACTCGCACATCCCGGTGCTGGTACTGCGCTGATCGCCCCGCCTGCCGCCCACGCAAGACTGCGGGGCAGGTAACCGGGTCGCGCGGGTCGGCCTCAGCTGCCGGCGAACAGATCCCGGTATTGCTCGCGCAGCAGGTTCTTTTGCACCTTGCCCATCGCATTGCGCGGCAAGGTGTCGACCACGAAGCACTGCTTGGGCACCTTGAAGTTGGCCAGGTTGGCCTTGGTGGCGGCGATGATCTGTTGCGGGTCCAGCCGCGCACCGTCGCGGCCGATCACCACCAGCACCCCGACCTCGCCGAAATCCGGATGCGCCACACCCACCAGCGCGCACTCCGCCACGCCAGGCAGGTCATTGACGAAACTCTCGATTTCCGCCGGGTAGACGTTGTACCCGCCGCTGATGATCAGGTCCTTGCTGCGCCCGACAATGGTCACATAGCCGTCGGCGTCGATGCGGCCGACATCGCCGGTACGGAAGAAGCCGTCCGAAGTGAACTCCTCGCGTGTCTTTTCCGGCATGTTCCAGTAGCCCTTGAACACATTCGGCCCGCGCACCTGGATGCCGCCGATCTCGCCTTGCGTGACCGCGGCGCCCTGCTCGTCCCGCACCCGCAGTTCCACACCCGGCAGCGGAAACCCGACCGTGCCGCCGCGGCGCTCGCCGACTGCCGGATCACAGGGGTTGGAGGTCAACATCGCTGTCTCCGACATGCCGTAACGCTCCAGGATCGTGTGACCGGTGCGCTGCTGCCACTGCGTGAAGGTATCGAGCAGCAATGGCGCCGAGCCGGATATGAACAGTCGCATGTTGCGACATTGCTGGCGGTCGAGCGCGGCCTCTGCCAGCATGCGCACATACAGGGTCGGAACCCCCATGAAGACGGTCGCGCGTGGCAGGTTCTGCACCACCCAGGCCGGATCGAACCTGGACTGCCACAACATCGGGCTGCCATTGATCAGCGCGCCATGCAGGGCCACGAACAGGCCATGGACATGAAAGATCGGCAGCGCATGGATCAACACATCGCCACCTTGCTGCGGTGAACGCCAGCCCCAGTAGTCCTTGAGCACCAGCGCATTGCTCAGCAGATTCGCATGGCTGAGCATCGCGCCCTTGCTGCGGCCGGTGGTTCCACTGGTGTACAGGATCGCTGCCAGGTCATCGCCGCTGCGCTGCACCATCTCATGACGGTCGCTGCAATACGCCGCACGCTGCAGCAGCGACCCGGTGCGATCGCCATCGAGGGTGAACACATGGCCGGTGCCGGCCTTGAACGCCAGCTGGCTGACCCAGCCGAAATTGCGGGTCGAGCACACGACCACCGCCGGCTGCGCATCACCGATGAAATACGCCATCTCGGCGCTCTGGTAGGCGGTATTGAGCGGCAGGAACACATGGCCGGCGCGCAAGGTGGCCAGGTACAACATCGCGGCCTCGACCGACTTTTCGACCTGCACCGCGATGCGCGAGGCCGGCGGCAGGTCGAGGCTGCCCAGCAGGTTGGCCAGCATCGCACTGGCCCGATCGATGTCGCGCCAGCTGTAGCACAGGCCGGTGTCGGTCTCGATCGCCACCGCATCGAGGTCGGACGGAAATGCCTCGCGCAGGGCCGCAAACAGATTGCGGTCGCTCGCAGCGGAAACAGCGGATTTCTTCATGCTCAGTGTGCTCCAACGGGTCTTGTTTGTTGTTCAGAATGCCGGCTTGCGCTTGGCGATGAAGGCCTCCACGCCTTCGCGGTGCTCCGCCGAGTCGGCATAGGCATAGGCATCGGCCACCAGCGCCTCCAGCCGTGCCTGATGCGTCGCCCCGGTTGCCGACGCCGACGGATCGCCGGACGCTGCGGTCAGTGCGCGCAACATGCGCTTGTGCATGCGCGCGGCCTGCGGCGCCAGTGCACAGATACGTTGCCCGCTGGCCTGGACCTCGGCGCCGAGTTGCGCATCGTCGACCACCCGGTTCAGGAATCCGAGTTGCCACATGCGCGGGGCATCGAGCACCGCCGCCTCGAGCAGCATCTCGCGCGCCGCCGCGCCACCCACGGCCCGCAGCACCAGATCGAGCTCGCGCGGCGCCATCGGGAAACCCAGCCTGGCGATCGGCGCGCCGAACCGTGCCGACGCACCGGCCAGGCGCAGGTCGCAGCAACTGGCGATCTCCAGGCCGGCGCCCATGCAGTTGCCGTCGATTTGCGCCAGCAGCGGCACGTCGCAGTCGAGCATCGCGTTCAGTGCGCCCCAGACCTGGCCTTCATGGAAATCGCGCAAGCGCGCTTCGTCGAAACGGAACTGCGGATACTCCGCGATATTGCCGCCGGCGCAGAAATGTCCGGCCGCGCCTGCCACCACGACGCAGCGCAGCGCGGCGTCCTGGGCCAGGCGCTCGAAGCCGACGCGCAACTGCTGCCACATCTGCAGCGACATCGCATTGAAGCGGCCGCTGTGCTCCAGGGTGACCCGCGCCAGGGCGCCATGCGATGCGAACCGGATCTCTCCTGCCGTGCTCATGGAAAAAGAGGGCTTGTGCCCGATGCCTGCCTTGTCTACGACACCAGCGCGTCGATCGCGCTCGATGTCGGTATCTTGCCCTGGGCCAACTGGCTGCGGTACTTGTCCAGCCGGTTGAGGTCATAGAGGTAGTTGACCATCAGCGCACACGACTGCTTGAGCCCCTTGGGCGAGGTGTCGGCCGCCCAGTTCAGGCGCTCGATCCGCGCGCCGTTGCCCAGGTGGAAACGCGCCACCGGGTCGAGCGGAAGCTCGCCCTTGCCCAGCTCCGTCAGGTATCCGGCTGCGGCCTGCAGCAGCATCTTGCGCACCGGCGATTTTTCGTCGAGTTCCAGGGGTGCATCAAACGCCGCCAGCAAGGCCTCCGGCGTCACCTCGTCGATTGCGAGCGCCTGTGCCAGTTGCTGGCGCGTCTTGGCCGGCGCCTTGTCCAGCAGCTTGCCAACATTGCGCGTCAACCAGCTGCGCAGGCCAGGGATCGGCGACAAGGTGGCAAACCGCTTGAGTTTGGGGAACTCGGCCTGCAAGGCCTCGACCACCGTCTTGATCAGCGAGTCGCCGAAACTCACGCCGCGCAGCCCAGGCTGGGTGTTGCTGATCGAGTAGAAGATCGCTGTGGTCGCCTTGTTCAAATCGGCGGCGGTCGCGGCCTCGTCGAGCAAGGGCGCCATGTTGTCGGCCATCTGGTCGAGCAGGGCCACCTCGACGAAGATCAACGGCTCGTCCGGCATCCGGCTGTGGAAAAAACCGTAGCAGCGGCGGTCGCTGTCGAGCCGGTTCTTGACATCGGCCCAGCTGCGGATCGCATGCACCGCCTCGTACTTGATCAACTTCTCGACCAGCGATGCCGGCGAGTCCCAGCTGATGCGGCGCAACTCCAGGAAAGCCACGTCGAACCAGCTCGAGAACAGGATTTCCAGCTCCGCATCGATCGGCACCAGCCATTTCTCGGTGCGCAGCATCGGCAGGATCTCTGCACGCAGGTCGACCAGGAAACGCATACCCTGCGGAAAAGCGGCAAAACGCTGCAGCAGGCGATACCGTGGCGACTCCAGCGCCTGGCGCAGGCGCAATTCCGCCTGGCCGTGATCCTCGTTGCCTTGTGTGGCCTCGTAATGCGCGCGCGCCGCCAGCACCGCCTCCGGGTCATGGGCAAAACGCTCGCTCAGCAGCAACAGATAGTCCATGCGCTCGGCCGCATTCGCCTGCGCATATCCCTGCGCAATATCGCTGGCGCGCCGACCGGCCTCGACCTCGCTGATCTGCCGGTTGACCACCGACTGCAGTTCGCCCAGGATCCGGCGCAACTCGCGCGGCGACAAGGCCTCGTCGCCCTTGCGCACCACGCCATCGAGCCGCTGTGCCAGCGATCGGCGCCCGCCAGGTGTGGCGGCCGGCTGGGCGCCATCGCGGGTCTTGCCATTGGGGGCCTGTGGCATCAGGCGTGCCACCTTGTCGCGGATCCAGTTGCTTGTCGTCATCTTGAATTACCTTGGAGTCTAGCGTCCACCGGAAGCAGACCGGGGCGCCCCGTTCGTCGCCGGCGCACGTGCGCCGGCCCACCACCACAAAACCATGCCGGCCAGCACCATCGGAATACACAACCACTGGCCCATGCTCAAGCCCAGCGACAACAATCCGAGGAAGGAATCCGGCTCGCGGAAGAATTCGGCGATGAAGCGCAGCACACCATAACCCATCAGGAACACCGCCGCGACCTGCCCGGTCGCGCGTGGCTTGCGAGCGTACAACCACAACACGATGAACAACAGCAGGCCTTCGAGCAGGAACTGGTAGATCTGCGACGGATGGCGCGGCAGATCGCCGGCACCGCGGAACACCATGCCCCACGGCAGGGACGGATCACTCAGCCGCCCCGGCAACTCGCCATTGATGAAGTTGCCGATCCGGCCAGCGGCCAGCCCGGTGGGCACACACGGGGCAACAAAATCGGCAACCTGCCAGAACGGACGCTTGCGCGATGCGGCAAACCACACCATGGCGGCAATCACCCCGATCAAGCCGCCGTGGAAACTCATGCCGCCTTGCCAGACCGCAAAAATCTCCAGCGGATGCGCCAGGTAATAGGCCGGTTTGTAGAACAGGCAATACCCCAGGCGCCCGCCGAGTACGACACCGACCACGCCCAGGAACAGGATGTCCTCGACGTCGCGCCGGCTCCAGGCACCGTCTCCGGTGATGGTGGCATAGGGCGGATGTTTCAGCCGCAGATGGCCTAGCAGCATGAAAAGGCCGAAGGCCGCCAGGTAGGTCAGACCGTACCAATGGATGGCCACCGGTCCCAGTTGCAAGGCAACCGGGTCGATTTGTGGGTGAGTCAACATGGCCCGCATTGTGCACGGCGCGCGCGATGCATCCGCCGCACCGGCCGACAAGACCATCAGTCGACCGGGGCTTGCGCGGTATCCGCGCCGTCGGACAACTGCGTGCGCACGAAGGCCACGAAACGCGCCAGAGCCGGGTTGTGGTTGTCGGCCGCCCAGACCAGGCTGGTCTCGCAGCGGGTTCCGCTCGGCCGGTCCGCGAACCGCTCGCGCGTCTTCGCGCCACCCGGGCGCAGGTCGCGGTAGGTCACGCCAGGGCGCTGGAACTGGCGCACGCTGTGGGGCACCCAGGCCACGCCGAGCCCGGCCGATACCAGGTTGACGATGGTCTGCATCTGGTTTGCCTCCTGCGCGACATCCGGTACCGCGCCGGCACGGTGGTACAGGCCGAAGATCGCGTCATGCAGCGACGGTGCGATCCGGCGCGGGAAAATCACCAGCGGCGCCTGCAATGCCTCCTGCAGCGTTGGCGCGGCGACACGCAAGGCCAGCGCATGGTGCGCCGGCAACGCCAGTGTCAAGGGCTCGGACGCGACCCGCAGCCCGGCCTGATCGGCCGGTGCGAAGCCCGGCGCATGCAGCACGAAACCTGCATCGATGTCGCCACGGGCGAAGAACTCGGCCTGCATGTCGCCGGTGGCCTCGATCAGGTCGAGCGCCACACGCGGATGCTGCGCGCGAAACCCGCGCACCCACTGTGGCAGCATGGTGTAACCAACCGTGGATACGAAGGCCAGCCGCAACCGGCCGACCTCCCCATCCGCCACCGCGCGGGCGATTTCCGGCAAAGCCTGGGCCCGTATCAGCAGGTCGAGGACCTGGGGCAACAAGGCGGCACCACCGGCGCTCAGGCGCACGCTGCGTTTGGTGCGGTCGAACAGGCGCACGCCGAGCAAGCCCTCGAGCTGGGCTATACCTTGCGTCAACGGGGGTTGCGTCATGTGCAACAAGTGGGCGGCGCGGCCGAAATGCAACTCCTGGGCCACTGCCGCGAACTGGCGCCACATGCGCAGGTCGATTGGCCGGTCGTTCATAAATATGCTGCGTATATCAGTTGACATCGAAAAGTATATTTGAACAAGATCTGTCGAGCGCGCATACTCTTATCCTGGCGCTGCGGCGCCGGCGCGATGCCGGCCTTGTTGCGCGCCGTTTCGTCAACTCCCGAGAGACATGCCCCATGGCCAGCCAACCGATCGAACTCAACAGCCGCAGCAAGAACATCACCGAAGGCAAGTCCCGTGCCCCGAATCGCTCCATGTATTACGCGATGGGTTACGAACAGGACGACTTCAGCAAGCCGATGATCGGCGTGGCCAACGGCCACAGCACGATCACGCCGTGCAACAGCGGCCTGCAGAAACTCGCCGACGCCGCGATTGCCGGCATCGAGGAAGCGGGCGGCAATGCCCAGGTGTTCGGCACCCCGACGATCTCCGATGGCATGGCCATGGGCACCGAAGGCATGAAATATTCGCTGGTCAGCCGCGAGGTGATCTCCGACTGCGTCGAGACCTGCGTGCAGGGCCAGTGGATGGACGGCGTCGTCGTCATCGGCGGCTGCGACAAGAATATGCCCGGTGGCATGATGGGCATGCTGCGCGCCAACGTGCCGGCGATCTACGTCTATGGCGGCACCATCCTGCCCGGTCACTACAAGGGCCAGGAACTGAACATCGTCAGCGTGTTCGAGGCGGTGGGCCAGAACGCCGCCGGCAAGATGAGCGACGAGGACCTGCTGGAGATCGAGCGCCGCGCCATTCCCGGCACCGGCTCGTGCGGCGGCATGTACACCGCCAACACCATGTCGTCGGCCTTCGAGGCGCTGGGCATGTCGCTGCCCTACTCGTCGACGATGGCCAATCCGCATGATGAGAAACTGAATTCGGCCAAGGAATCGGCCAAGGTGCTGGTCAAGGCGATCGGCCTGGGGCTCAAGCCGCGCGACATCGTGACCCGCAAGTCGCTGGAGAATGCGGTCGCGGTCGTCATGGCCACCGGCGGCTCGACCAACGCGGTGCTGCACTTCCTGGCGATCGCCCATGCGGCCGGCGTCGAGTGGAGCATCGACGACTTCGAGACCATCCGCAAACGCACGCCGGTGCTGTGCGACCTCAAGCCCAGCGGCAAGCACCTGGCGGTCGACCTGCACAAGGCCGGCGGCATCCCGCAGGTGATGAAGACGCTGCTGGTTGCGGGCCTGCTGCATGGCGACTGCATAACCATCAGCGGCCAGACGATTGCCGAAGTGCTCAAGGACATACCGGACGCGCCACGCGCCGACCAGGACGTGATCCGCCCGATCGACAAGCCGATGTACGCCCAGGGCCACCTGGCCATCCTCAAGGGCAACCTGTCGCCCGAAGGCTGCGTGGCCAAGATCACCGGCCTGAAGAAGCCGGTCATGACCGGCCCGGCCCGCGTGTTCGACGACGAGCAATCGGCACTGGCCGCCATCCTGGCCGGCAAGATCGTCGCCGGCGACGTGATGGTGTTGCGTTATCTGGGACCCAAGGGCGGCCCCGGCATGCCGGAGATGCTCGCACCGACCGGCGCACTGGTCGGCCAGGGCCTGGGCGAGTCGGTCGGCCTGATCACCGACGGCCGCTTTTCGGGTGGAACCTGGGGCATGGTGGTTGGGCACGTCGCGCCTGAAGCCGCGGTGGGTGGACCCATCGCACTGGTGCGCGACGGGGATTCCATAACCATTGACGCGCATAAACAGTTGATTGAACTGCATGTCGAAGCCGCGGAATTGCTGGCGCGGCAGCAGGCTTGGCAGGCGCCGGCGCCGCGGGCCACGCAGGGCGTATTGG
>JBFJZP010000047.1:0-10133 GCA_041622095.1 Burkholderiaceae bacterium
CTTGCCAATGTAGTGCAGCGCCACCGGGATGATCTCGGTCGGAGAATCCAGATAGGCAATGCCGCAGGACTTGAGCTTGCTGGTGTACTTCGGATCGAACACCAGGTCCCAGGCGTTTTCCGGCATCGGCATCTTGCCCAGCGCCTTCTCGGCCTTGGTCTTGTTGATACCAACGGTGGTGAAACCCCAGGCCCAGGGCACCAGGTGCTTGTTGTCCGGATCGGCCTTGTTCAAGGTCTTCAGGATCGCCGGCTCCAGGTTGGCCAGATTCGGGATCTTGGACTTGTCCAGTGGCTGCATCAGGCCGCCTTCGATCTGCGGCTTGGCGAACACCGTGCCGGGCACGACGATGTCGTAACCCGAGTTGCCAGCCACCAGCTTGGCATGCAGGGCTTCGTTGGTCTCGAAGGTGTCGTAGTTGACCTTGATGCCGGTTTCCTTCTCGAAGGCGGCAATCATGCCTTCGGGAATGTAGTCAGGCCAGTTGTAAATGTTGAGGACTTTTTCCTCTTCCGGCTCCGGGGCCGGAGCAGCAGCCGGAGCGGCGGCAACCGGGGCCGTCGCCGGTGCTGGCGGTTCCTCCTTCTTGCCGCAGGCGGCCAGCATGATGGCCGATAGCGCAAAAACGCCGATGATCTTGTTGGTGAGTTTCATGACCTTTGGTTCCCCGTTCAGATTGGTGCAGATACGAATTGAGCAGTTTGGTCGATGCAATAAGCGCGCCAAAAAATATTATAGGGACGACTGATCGCCTCAGACGAGGTTTCGCGCCTTCAGGTCGGTCAGCGTCAGGTCCAGTGCATCGCGGATCAGCCCGATCATGTCGTCGATGTCCGACATGGTCATCACCAGCGGCGGCGCGATGATCATGCGGTCACCGACGGCGCGCATGATGACGCCATGGTTGAAGCAGTGTCCGCGGCAGATCATGCCGACATCGACGCTCTCGTCGAACAGGCGGTGGGACTTCTTGTCCTTGACCAGTACCAGGCCAGCCACGAAGCCGGTCGCTTCCGCGCCGGCCACCAGCGGATGGTCGTTCAGCCCGGCAAAACCGCGCGCGAAATAAGCGCCCAGATCCCCCCGGACCTTCTGCGGCAGTTGCTCACGCTCCATCACCTCGATGTTCGCCAGGGCCACCGCGCAGGCGACCGGATGGCCGCTGTAGGTGTAGCCATGGGCGAATTCGCCCCCCTTGTCGATCAGCACCTGGGCCACCCGGTTGCCGACCATGACGCCGCCAAGCGGCACATAGCCGCTGGTGACCGCCTTGGCAAAGGTCACCAGATCGGGCTTGTAGCCGTATTTCTCGTAGGCGAACCAGTGGCCGAGCCGGCCGAAGGCGCAGATCACCTCGTCGCTGATCAGCAAGATGCCGTACCGGTCGACGATGCGCTGGATCTCCGGCCAATAGGTGTCGGGCGGGATGATCACGCCACCGGCACCCTGCACCGGCTCGGCGATGAAGGCCGCCACCTTGTCCGGGCCGATGGCCAGGATCTTCTCCTCCAGCCAGCGTGCCGCGCGCAGGCCGAATTCGTCGCGGGTTTCGCCGTCCTTGCCCAACTCAAAGAAATAAGGCTGCTCGATATGGTCGATGTCGGGTATCGGCAGGTCTCCCTGCGCGTGCATGCCGCTCATGCCGCCCAGCGACGCACCGGCCATGGTGCTGCCGTGGTAGCCGTTCTTGCGGCCGATGATCACCTTGCGCTGCGGCTGGCCCAGCAGGTCCCAGTAGCGGCGCACCATGCGCACGTTGGAATCGTTGCTCTCGCTGCCGCTGGAGGAATAGAACACATGCTGGAAGCTGCGCTCGCCAACGGCGGGTGCCAGCGACGCCAGCTTGGCCGCCAGCTCGACCGCCGGCAGGTTGGTGGTCTGGAAGAAGCTGTTGTAGAACGGCAGCGTCATCATCTGACGGTGCGCCGCATCGGCCAGTTCGCGCCGCCCGTAGCCGACATTGACGCACCACAGGCCGCTCATCGCGTCGAGCATCTTGCGGCCGTCCGAGTCCCAGACATGGATACCTTCGCCGCGCACGATCACGCGCGCGCCCCGGCTGGCCAGGTCCTTGAAGTCGGTGAACGGATGCAGGAAGTGCTGGCTGTCCAGTTGCTGTATCCGCCGGGTGTCGACAGCGATGCTCAATTCAATCCCCTTGATTCTTCGGCCGTATGCGCCAGGGCGCGGTCAGACATGCAGCAGCAGGTGCTCGCGCTCCCATGGCGAGATCACCTTCATGAACTCGTCGAATTCGAGCTCCTTGACTTCGGTATAAACGGTGACGAATTCCTTGCCCAGCACCTCGTGCAGGTCGGTCTCGCGACGCAACCAGTCGAGTGCCTCGCCCAGGCTGCGCGGCAAGGCATACGGCGACAGGTAGGCATCGCCCTTCATCTCCGCCTTGGGCTCGATCTTGTTCTTCAGGCCCAGGTAGCCGCAGGCCAGCGTCATCGCCAGCGCGACGTACGGATTGGCGTCGGCGCCGATCACCCGGTTCTCGACGCGGCGCGCCTGGGGCGAGGAGATCGGCGAGCGGATGCCGACGGTGCGGTTGTCGCAGCCCCATTCGATGTTGATCGGCGCCGCGGTATTGCGCGACAGGCGCCGGTAGCTGTTGACGTAGGGCGCCACCAGCACCATGGCCGCCGGCACATACCGCTGCAGGCCACCGATGTAATGGCGGAACGCATCCGACGGCGAGCCATCCTCGTTGCTGAAGATGTTCTGGCCGGTCGCCTTGTTCAGGATGCTCTGGTGCACATGCATCGAACTGCCGGGCTCGCCGGCAATCGGCTTGGCCATGAAGGTGGCATACATGTCGTGGCGCAACGCCGCTTCGCGCACCGTGCGCTTGAAGAAGAAGACCTCGTCGGCCAGTCCCAGCGGCGCGGCATGGAAGAAGTTGATCTCCATCTGGCCGGCGCCGATTTCATGGATCAGCGTGTCGACGTTGAGCTCCATCTTGTCGCAATAGTCGTAGATCTCCTCGAACAACGGATCGAACTCGTTGACTGCGTCGATGCTGTAAGCCTGGCGCGAGGTCTCGGCCCGGCCGCTGCGCCCGATCGGCGGCTTGAGCAAGGTGTTCGGATCGGTGTTGCGCGCGGTCAGGTAGAACTCCAGCTCCGGCGCCACGATCGGCTGCAGGCCTTCGGCGGCAAACAGGTCGCAGACCCGGCGCAACACGCTGCGCGGCGCGAACGGCACCAGTTTTCCGTCATGGTCGAAACAGTCGTGGATCACCTGCGCAGTCGGGTCGGTGGCCCAGGGCACCAGGCGCCGGGTCGACGGATCGGGCCGCAGCTGCATGTCCTTGTCGGTCGGATCGATCACGTCGTAATACGGTCCGTTCTCCGGGAACTCGCCGGTCACGCCCATTGCGACCACCGCCTGCGGCAAGCGCATGCCGCGGTCTTCGGTGAACTTGGCCCGCGGCAGGATCTTGCCACGCGCCACGCCGGTCAGGTCAGGCACCAGGCACTCCACCTCGGTCACCCGCCGCTCGTTGAGCCACTGCTCGAGTTCGTTGAAACTCATCGTCTTTTCTTCTTGCATCAAGTTCTCCATGGATCAGTGCCGCCCTTTGCGCCAGCCGGATCGAGCCGGTTCTGGCGCCGCACCCGGCAGGATTCGCCGAATGCCTTGAATATCGCCGCATCCAGGCCGCCATCTGCGCAGCCCCACTCCGGATGCCATTGCACCGCATACGCGAATGCAGCCGCTCCTTCGACGGCAAACGCCTCGACCAGGCCGTCCGGCGCATGCGCCAGCGCCTTCAGGCCGCGTCCCAGCCGGTTGATGCCTTGCCCATGCAGCGAGTTGACCTGCGCCTGTGGCTCGCCGGCCCATCGGGCAAAGGCCGAGCCGGGCTCGAAGTTCACCGGGTGGCTCGGGCCGTACTGCACCGCGAGCGGCTGGCCCTGGGGCTCCCGATGGTCCATCATGCCCGGCAGATTCTGCACCTGCTGGTGCAGCGAGCCACCCAGCGCGACATTGATCTCCTGGAAACCGCGGCACAGGCCAAGCAAGGGTACCTCCGCATCGACACAGGCCTGCACCAGCGCCAGCGTCAAGGCGTCACGCGCCGGATCCAGCGCCAGGTCGATGTCGGCCACCACTTCGTCGAAATGCGACGGGTGCACATTGGACGGGGATCCTGTCAGCATGACGCCGTCGACAACCGACAGCAGCTCGGGAATCTGTTGCGGATCCGCCAGCGGAAACAACACCGGCTGTGCATCGGCGGCCACCTTGATCGCGCGGGCGTACTTGTCGCCCAGCACCACATAGGGCATTTGCAGCCCCTCCTTGCCCAGGAGGCGGTGATCGACCGGAAGCCAGACAAGACACGGGGAAGCGGAATTCATGCGACAAGCATACTTGGAACAACAAGCGCCATTGTGCACAGGTCCGACAGCATTTTCCGCGCTCCGTTGCGCACAAGAGCCTATAGCAGATCGCGCAAGCGCTGGAACGCCATCGCCAGCGCCAGAGTCGGCGTACGCAAGGCCGCGCCGCCCGGAAAATCACGGTGGCGAAGCCGGGCGAACAGGTCGAAGCGCTCGGCCTGGCCGGTGATGGCCTGCGCCACCATCAGGCCGGCCAGGCCGGTCAAGGCCACGCCATGGCCGCTGAAACCCTGCAGGTAGTAGACGTTGTCGGCCAGTCGGCCGAAATCCGGCGCACGGTTCATGCTGATGTCGACAAACCCGCCCCAGACGAACTCCAGCGGGACCGACTGCAGCTGCGGGAACACCCGGCCCATGCGCCGGCGCATCGAGGCCTCCAGGTCCGCCGGCGTACGGGTGGTGTAACTCACCCGACCACCGAACAACATCCGGTGATCGGCGCTGAAGCGGTAGTAGTCGAGTGCGAAGTTGTTGTCGCAGACCGCAGCCTGGCCCGGGATCAGGCTGGCACTCAACTCGGCAGACAAGGGCGGCGTAGCCACCACATAAGTGCCCACCGGCATGATGCGCGCACCAATTTGCGGCGCCACCTGCGGGCCGTATTCGCCCAGCGTGCAGTTGCCGGCCAGCACCGCAAACCGCGCCTGCACCCGGCCCTGGCCGGTGACGGCAGTGACCCGGTCGCCGCGCTGCAGTTCGACCACTGCCGAACGCTCGAACAGTTGCACACCCAGGGACCGGGCCGCCCGCGCCAGTCCCAACCCGTATTTCAGCGGATGCAGGTGACCGGACACGGTTTCATGCGCTGCCGCCACATAACGCGCGCTGCGGATGTATTGCTGCACCGACTCACCCTGCACCACCGTGCTGGCCAGGCCATAGACCTGCGCGAGCTCGGCCATCTCGGCGCGCAACTGGTCGGCCTTGCGCCGGGACTCGGCGACGTAGAGATATCCGTTGACCCGGTCGCAGTCGATGCCGAAACGCGCGATGCGGGCATCGATCAGCGCGATCGCCTCGAGCGACCAATCCCACAGGCGGCGCGCATCGGCCCGGCCCAGTTGCGACTCCAGCGTGCCCTGCCCGCTGGCATATCCGACGATCGCCTGGCCGCCGTTGCGGCCGGACGCGCCACTGCAGATCCGGTCGGCCTCCAGCACCGTCACCGTCAGGCCGCGTTCGGCCAGTTCGATCGCCGCAGACAGGCCGGCAAAGCCGCCACCGACAACAACCACGTCCACCCCGACCTGGCCCTGCAGGGCCGGCCAGCCGGCCCCGCGATCGACGCTGGCCTCGTAGTAGCTGCGCTGGTTGAGCTGGGTGTCCGAGCCGATCAACGAGGTCCGCCAGAGCCCCATCTTCAGGCGTCCGGCGATGGCGCCGGAGCCGATCCGGCCAGCTTCGCGACCTGGCCGCACAGGTAGGTCCAGATGAAACTCGCGGCCGCCTGGCTGGTCAGCTCCGCATGGTCGTAGGCCGGCGCCACCTCGACACAATCCATGGCCACGGTATGGAGCACCGCCAGTTCCTCGAGCAGCGTGAGCACCTGCGAGCTGCTCAGTCCGCCCGGCTCCGGCGTACCGGTGCCGGGCGCGAAGGCCGGATCCAGGCAATCGATGTCCAGCGTCAGATAACAAGGCCGCTCGCCCAGTCGCCGCACGATCTGCGCCACCACGTCGTTCAGTCCGGCGCCGTCCTTGCCGCGTAGTTCGCGAGCGGTGTAGATCAGTCCGCCCTGGTCGCGCACGTATTCGCGCGCCGCCCGCTCGCCGGACGAGCGCAAGCCGATCTGCACACACGCCTTCGGATCGACCAGTCCCTCGGCGATCGCCTCATAGGTCCAGGTGCCATGGCCGGACGGCTCGCCGAAATGGTCGGTCCAGGTGTCGCAATGGGCGTCGAAATGCACCAGCCCCAGCGGCCCGTGCTGCGCGCAGGCAGCGCGCAACAATCCCAGCGTGACCGAGTGGTCACCGCCGATGAACACGCAATGGTGGCGTGCCATCAGCTGGCCGGCCTGTCGCTGGACGATGGCGCGCACCTCGGCCAGCGCAGACGCATTGGGCAGGCGCATGTCGCCACCGTCGCCGAGCAGACCCAGCGGCGACACCTCGAAATGCGGATGCAGGCCATCGCACAACATCAGGCTGGCCCGGCGCACCTCGGCCGGACCGAAGCGCGCACCCGGCCGGTTGGTCACCGCGCCGTCGAACGGAATACCGACGACGGCGAAACCCTGGTCCTGCAGTTCCGGCGCGGCCAGGAACCGGTTGCTGTTCATCGCGTAGGCAAATTCCCCGATCGACATCTTCTTCACGCTCCTTGAGAAGCACCGACCTTACCGCATTCTTCAGTGACAATCGGGACCGAATCCGCGTCGACAGCCCGCTGCTGGCAGACCGCCGCGCCCCTGGCGGCAGCGATCGACGCGACGCAACCCCTGCTGGCCGAATGACCCCCTCCCAGACCCGCCTGATCGCCTATGGCAGCCTCGCGCTGAGCATGAGCCTGACCGGCAGCTACGTGGCATTGTCCAAACCCCTGGTGGCCGTCTTGCCGGTCTTCCTGCTCGCATGGATGCGTTTCGGCATTGCGGCGGTGGCGATGTTGCCGTGGCTGCGCAAACCGGCGCAGGAGCCGCCGATGACGCAGCAGACCCGCGTGCTGCTGTTCCTGGAATCCTTTGTCGGCAACTTCCTGTTCTCGATCTGCATGTTGTTCGGCGTGAGCATGACCAGCGCGGTGTCGGCCGGTGTGATCCTGGCAGGTATACCGGCCATGATCGCGCTGATGAGCTGGTTGTTCCTGGGCGAGAAGATCAGCACCCGGATGATGCTGGCAGCCGGTTGCGCGATGCTCGGCCTGGTGGTGCTGGCACTGGCGCGTACCGACGTGTTCCAGGGGCAGCGCAATGCCACGCAGGAACAGGGCACCGCCTGGCTCGGCAATCTGCTGGTATTCGGCGCCGTGGTCTGCGAAGGTGCATACGCGGTGATCGGCAAGAAGCTGACCGGCACCATGGGCCCCAAGCGCATCGCGTCGGTGATCAACCTGTGGGGCTTTGCCTTGATGACGCCGTTCGGCCTGTATCTGGCGCTGGACTTCGACTTCGCCGGTGTCGACGCCGGCATCTGGGTATTGCTGGTGTTTTATGCGTTGGCGGCGAGCATGGGCACGGTCTGGTTGTGGATGACCGGCGCGCGGCACATGCCGGCGTCGCAGGGCGGCATCTTCACCGTGATGTTGCCGATATCCGCCGCGCTGGTCGGCGTGCTGGCGCTCGGCGAAACCATGACCGGACTGCAGCTGCTGGCATTTGCCATCGCGCTGTTCGGCGTGTTCCTGACCTGGAATCACCGCTGAGCCCTGCCGGCTCACTTGTTTACCAGCGGTCGATCCGGTACGGCGCGAGGTCGACCGGGCTCTTGCGCCCCTGCAGCAGGGCCGCCATGATGCGCGCGGTCACCCCGCACAGGGTCAGGCCGAGATGCTGGTGGCCGAACGCAAAGAACACGCCGGGGTGGCGCGGCGCCGCGCCGAGCACCGGCAGGTGGTCCGGCAAGGACGGCCGAAAACCCATCCACTGGCTGGCCCCGCTGGTATCGATGCCGGGCAACAAGGCCTGCAGGTTCTGGTGCAGCAGTTGGTAACGATGCGGATCGGGCGGCAGCTTCAGGCCGCCGAACTCCACCGTGCCGGTCATGCGCAGCCCGACCGACATCGGCGTCATGATGACGTTGCGCTCGATCGATGCGATCGGTCGGCGCATGGGTGTGATGCCCGCCGTTGCCGCGTCGGGCGCCGGCCAGGGCACGGTGATGTGGTAGCCCCGCTCGGTGTCCAATGGCACCCGATAACCCAGGCCCGCTGCCAGCGGCGCCGACCAGGCACCGGCACACAGCAACAGCTGGCGGCAGCTCAGGGAAACGCCATCGGGCATCGCCAGCTGCACCGAGCCGGCTTGCGCCTGCGCGATGCGCTCGACCCGGGCCTGCAGCAGTTGGCCACCGGCACGCAACAAGGCCGCAACCAGGCCGCGCGTCAGCGCCAGCGGATCGCTGACATGGCCGGTATCCGGGTACACGATTGCACCGCGCACACCGGCATGCAGGCCAGGAGCTTCTGCGTGCAGCGCGCTGGCGTCGACCCGCGCAGTGCGTACGCCATGCACGGCCATTTCGCGGGCCTGCGCCCGTGCGTCGTCCTCACCTTGCCGGCTTTCCCAGACCCGCAGGTAGCCGTCTTCATGCAGCAGATCGTCGATGCCGGCCTGCGCCATCAAGCCGCGCAGGTCGTCCAGCGCACTGTGCTGCAACGCGATCAAGGCGGCAATGCCACGCGCCAGCGCCGACGGACGGGCGGCCCAGACAAAACGGGCCAGCCAGGGCAACAAGGGCAGCAGGTAGGCGGCGCGCACGCGCAGCGGACCGTCGGCATCACGCAGATAGGCCAGGCCGGCCCGCAACACCTGCGGGTTGGCCAGCGGCACCCGCTGCTCGGTGGCCACATGGCCGGCGTTGCCGAAGCTCGCGCCCTGGCCCGGTGCCTGTGCGTCGACCAGCAGCACCTGGCGGCCGGCCTGGGCCAGCCGCACGGCGCAGGCCGCACCGACCAGACCGGCGCCGATGACGACGACATCATGGTCGCGTGGCGGCATCAGCCACGCCCGCCGATGCGCGCGCCGGGCCTCATGCGCCGATGCCCCAGGCGTAAGGGTCCGCCGGGTCGATCAGCAAATCGGTTTCGGCGCAGACATGGGCCTGTCCCCGGATGGTGGGAATCAACTGTTCCTGCTGCAGCCGGTAAGAAGCCTCGAACACGCTGCCCAGCACGCTTTCCTGCCGCCACACCGCACCCGGCGCGAGCTTGCCGTCGGCGGCCAGGCATGCCAGCTTGGCGCTGGTGCCGGTGCCGCACGGCGAGCGGTCGTAGGCCCGGCCCGGACACAACACGAAGTTGCGCCCGTCATGGGCAGCGTCATGTGCCGCGCCCATCAGTTCGATGTGGTCGATCTCGGCACCGTCGCGCCCGGTCACAGTTGCCGCGACCAGCGCCTGGCGAATCGCCCAGGCCCGCTGCGTCAGCGGCTCCACCGAGCCGACATCCAGCGGCACCGGGCCGGCATCACACAGGAAGAACCAGTTGCCACCCCAGGCGACGTCGCCCCGCACCGCGCCGTGACCGGGCACGTCGAGCGACACGTCGCTGCGGTGGCGATACGACGCGACGTTGTCGATCTCCACCACGCCCTTCCCGTGCAGCCTGACCTGCACCGTCCCCACCGGCGTGTCCAGTGTGTAGGTTCCGGGCGTCACCCGTCCCAGGTACTCGAGCGTGGCAACCAGGCCGATCGTGCCGTGGCCACACATGCCCAGGTAGCCGACATTGTTGAAGAAGATCACCGACGCCAGCGCGCCGGCGGAGCGCGGCGGCAACAATACGGCGCCGACCACCACGTCACTGCCGCGCGGCTCGCAGACCGTGGCGCGGCGATAGTGATCATGTCGGTCCCGCAGCAACTGGACTGCCTGCGCCAGCGGCAGGTCCTGCAGCTCGGGGAAACCGGACAACACCAGGCGGGTCGGTTCGCCGCCGGTATGGGAGTCGACGCAGTGGATTTTTTGCATGCTGCGATTCTCGCCAGCAGCAAGCGCCGCGGCTAGAACCCGAACACCGAGCTGCATGCAGAATTCGGCACAATCGCGCCATGCATCTGCAGGC
>JBFJZP010000048.1:0-10101 GCA_041622095.1 Burkholderiaceae bacterium
GCTCTCGCGGAACGCCTGGCGCAGAGCGCCGGCAAAGGCCATGAGCGCCCGGTCGCCCTCGGCGTGACCGAACGTGTCGTTGATCTGCTTGAACCCGTCGAGATCGAAAAACAGCATCGTCGCCGGCAGATGCTGGCGCTTGCAGACGTTCGCAGCATGCTGCGCCAGTGCCTCGAATCCCCGGCGGTTCGAGATCATCGTCAACTCGTCCATGCTGGCGAGCTGGATCGCGGCCAGTTCCTGTTCCGCCATGCGTGCCAGGTCGCGCAGCAACGCGCGGTCATCGTCGTCGAGTTCCCGCGGCTTTACGTCGATCAGGCACAAGGTGCCGAGCTTGCTGCCGTTGGGGACGGTCAGCGGACAGCCGGCGTAGAAGCGGATGTGCGGATTCTCCGTCACCAGCGGGTTGTCGCGAAACCGATGGTCGTCCAGCGTATTCGGGATCGTGAAGATGTCGTCACCCAGGATCGCATGGCCGCAGAACGAGACATCCCGGCTGGTTTCGGTGGCGTCCAGGCCGACACACGACTTGAACCACTGGCGGTCGGCATCGACCAGGCTGACCAGCGCAATCGGCACGCCGAACAACCGCTTGGCCAGCCGGGTCAGCCGGTCGAACCTTTCCTCCGGCTCACTGTCCAGGATGTTGAGCTTGCGCAGTGTGTCAACGCGCGTCGCTTCGTTCTCGGGCATGGCAGGTGCTTGCATCATTGACTCGCAAAATCAAGTTGGATCGGATGCAACATCTTACTCTGCCGTTCCCAGCCGCTGCGTTGTGTCCGGTGGCGGCTTGATGCCGGCCAAGCTGCCAGGTTCACACTGTCGCCGTGCCCCGGTTTTCTCCCCGTTCCCTCCGGTGTCTGAAAGTACGACCGGAACTTGCACGGTGCCGGCGTCTCGACGGTGCGATCAAACCGTCTTGCGCGCCTGCTTGTCGGCATACATTGCAGTATCGGTTTCGGCCAGCAGCGCCTCGAAGCCCCGGCGGTTCGAGATCATCGTCAACTCATCCACGCTCGCGAGCTGGATCGCGGCGAGTTCCTGTTCCGCCATGCGTGCCAGGTCGCGCAGCAGGGCGCGGTCATCGTCGTCAAGCTCGCGCGGTTGCATGTCGATCAGGCACAGCGTGCCCAGCTTGCTGCCGTTGGGCACGGTCAGTGGGCAGCCGGCGTAAACAACTCGGGCGGTATCCGGATACGGTGGTGCGGACGGATGTCGGATGGAAATTCGCGTTCCGGCTGTGCATCTACGACAGCGAGATGACTCCGAACTCGATCATTTATCCGGTTTGATGCCGTCGCGCGACCTTGGGCATATGTCTTGCCTGGGTGCTTGGCCCGCTGGACTGGTGGTGGAAACCCATCGTTTGTGTTACGGTCGTTTCTGATATGCGGGGAAACGCCTTTGCGTTTTGCGCTTCGACCGGCAGGTCGAGTCACCTCGCGCCTTGACGGAGATGCCCATGCAGCGCAGAACCCTGATCTTGGCCGGCACCACGCTGCTATCGGCGACCACGCAGTTGTTCGCACAGTCGGCGCAGAAGATGGTCCGCATCGGAATTCTTGTCGGCGACAGTACGGCTCCGCATGAGGAGCAGGCCTTGCTTGCGGGCCTGCGCGAGCAAGGGCTGGTCGAGGGAAAGAATCTCACCATTGAGCGCCGGCAAGGAGACGGGCATCTGCAACTGGTGCCGGATTACGCCCGTGAACTCGCGGCCATGAAGCTCGATGCCGTGATCTCCACCTGTACGCCGACGACGCTGGTGGCACAGCAGATTTTTGGTGCCTCGGCGAACTCGACACCGATCGTGATGGCTGCGGTGGCCGACCCGGTGGGGCAGCAGATCATCGCCAGCCTGGCCCGTCCCGGCGCGAACGTGACCGGCCTGGCCAGCCAGGCGGTCGAAACCATGCCCAAGATGTTGAGCCTGTTCGCCGCGGTATTGCCCGCCAAGCCCAAGCTTGCAGTGCTTGTGGATGCCAGCAGCAATGTGCATCCCCACATGTGGCAGGTCTTGCAGCCATTGGCGGCGCGCCTGGATATTGCCCTGGTCCAGATCCAGGCCGGGCGCAAACCGGGCCAGACTTCGTTGCCGGACGCCTTCGAGGCTGTCGCGCGTCAAAAAGTGGATGGCATTTTCGTGCTGCCGGACGAGCCCTTCTTTTTCGCGCGGCGTACGGAAATTGTTGCGCTGGCGGCCAAGCATCGGATTCCGGCGTTTTATGGGCTCAGGGAGTTTGTCGACGCAGGCGGTTTGATGAGTTATGGCGAAAGCATGGTTGATGCGTATCGAAGCGTCGGAGGCTACATTGGCAAGCTCGTTGCTGGCGCCAAGCCCAGCGAGATTCCGGTCATGCAACCGACGGTTTTTGAACTCGTCGTCAACCTGAAGACCGCCAGGGAACTGGGCATCACGGTTCCGCATGACGTGTTGCTCAGCGCGAATTCCGTGGTGCAGTAGCCGGTCCGCTTCCGTCGCCCTGACGGAGCCGCGCGAGCGATGTCAGCGACGTGTCGCAGGTGCGCCTTCGCTCTCCTGCATCCTCCCCACCACCTGGAAACACCACCACATTCCGAACAGTCCGAACGCGATCACCCCGAGCCCGTAACCCGCCAGTGCCCCCTTGGCGCCGAACCAGGACTGTCCCAGCCATACGAACGGAATCACGCCCAGCGTCGAGCGGCCCCAGTTCAGCGCAGTGGAGTAGAACGCGAAGCCCAGGTTGTTGAATGCCGCATTGGCGACGAACAAGGCGCCGTTGAATACGAAGCTGCCGGCCACGAACACGCAGAAGAAGACAACCAGCTCACGGGCCTGCCCGTGGGTGTTGAAGATGTCGGCAATCCAGCCACTTCCCAGGGCCATCAGCGCCCAGACGATGGTGGCGTAGATCAGCGTGACCTTCAGGCTGTCGCGCAGTGTCGACCTGACACGGTCGAAGCGCTGGGCACCGAAGTTCTGGCCGATGATCGGGCCGATCGCGCCCGACAGTGCAAACAACACGCCGAATGCGACCGGGATGATGCGCTGGACGATGGTCCAGCCGGCGACGGCATCGTCCCCGAAGCTTGCGACCGCGTAGGTCACGAAGGCATTGCCGACCGGCGTTGCAATCTGCGTCAGGACTGCCGGCATCGCGATCGCCATGAAGGGCGCCAATTCGCGCAGCACCAGTGTCGTGTCCGGTCGCGCGATCAGCTTGTGGATGCGCCACAAGCCGTGCATGCCGATCACGACCATGGCCACGCGCACGATCACGGTGGCGATCGCCACGCCGTGCAGTTCCAGCCCGAAGCCCAGGATCAGCAGCGGGTCCATCACCAGCGCGGTGGCGGCAGCGCCCAGCGTGACGAACATCGCGCGGCGCGCATCACCGGTTGCGCGCAGCAGGCCCGCCAGGCACATGCCGATACCGAGCAGCGGCCAGGACGGCAACACGATGCGCATCAGGCTGACGGCCCGTTCTGCGGTTTCTCCGCGCGCGCCGAGCAGATGGATGGCCGGCTCCAGCAAGGGGTAGCTCAGCAGCGCCAGCAGTGCCATGCAGGTGCCGACGATGATCAGCGATGCCCCCGCGATCTGACGCGCCTGCACATGGTGGCCGCGCCCCAACGCACGCGAGGTCAAGGCGGTGGCGGCGATCGACAGTCCGATCGACATCGAGATGGCCAGGAACAACAAGGTGGTCGCGTAACCCAGTGCAGCGGTCAGCTCGGGTTTGCCCAGCAGCGTGATGTAGAACAGGTTCAGCGCATCGACCGCGAACACCGCCACCAGGCCGATCGAGCCGGCACCGGTCATGCGGATCACATGGCCCAGCGTTGATCCGGTGACGAGGCGGCCGGTGGGTGCGGCGGCGCCGTCAGCAGGTTTTTGCATCGCTTGGATGGTGCGGGCGATGCCGGGGCACCGGCCCGCCAGGGAGTGGGCGCGGCGCTCAGCCGCGCACTTCCCCGTTGCCCAGCACCACGTATTTCAGCGACGTGAGGCCTTCGATGCCGACCGGGCCGCGGGCATGGAACTTGTCGGTGCTGATGCCGATCTCGGCGCCCAGGCCGTATTCGAAGCCGTCGGCAAAACGCGTGCTGGTATTGACCATCACACTGGCCGAATCGACCTCGCGCAGGAAGCGCTGCGCATGCAGGTGGTCGCGCGTGAGGATGGCGTCGGTGTGGTGACTGCCGTAGTGGTTGATGTGCGCGATCGCCGCGTCCAGGTCGTCCACCACCTTGATGCTGATGATCGGCGCCAGGTATTCGGTGAACCAGTCCTGCTCGGTGGCGTCGACCAGCTGGGCACCCGGCAGCGTGGCCAGTACGGCGCGGCTGGCGGCGCACACCCGCATCTCCACGCCTTTGGCGGCATAGATGGCGCCGATCTTCGGCAGGAAGTCGGCGGCCACGCCACGCGCGACCAGCAGGCTTTCGCTGGCATTGCAGGGGCTGTATTTTTGCGTCTTCGCGTTGTCGGCGACCGTCACTGCCATCGCGATGTCGCAGGGGTCGTCGACATACACATGGCAGTTGCCGTCCAGGTGCTTGAGCACCGGCACCTTGGCGTCGCGGCTGATCGCCTCGATCAGGCCCTTGCCGCCACGCGGGATCGCCATGTCGACATATTGCGGCATCGTGATCAACTCGCGCACGACCGCGCGATCGGTGACCTGCACCAGCTGAACGCCATCGGCCGGCAGGCCGGAGTCGCCAAGCGCCTGCTGCACCAGCTTCGCCAGCGCCTTGTTCGACTCGATGGCTTCCGAGCCGCCACGCAGGATGCAGGCATTACCGCTCTTGATCGCCAGGCTGGCGGCTTCGATGGTGACGTTCGGCCGGCTCTCGAACACCATCGCGAACACGCCGATCGGCACCCGCATCTGCCCGACCCGGATGCCGCTGGGTTGCTGGTTCATGCCGCGGATCTCGCCGATCGCGTCGGGCATGGCGGCGAGTTGTTCGCAGCCCAGCGCCACGGTGTCGATCACCTTGGCGCTCAGCCGCAGCCGGTCGACCATCGGCGCGGACAGGCCGGCGGCGCTGGCGCGATCCAGGTCCAGTTGATTGGCGGCCTCCAGCGACGCCTGGTTGGCGCGCAGCAATTCGGCCAGCCGACGCAAGCTGGCGTTGCGGCTGGCCGCACTGGCGCGGGCCATCAGGCTGGATGCGGCGCGGGCCTGGATGCCCAGCGTCTGGCTGTATTCGGCGGAGTTGAGCGCGTTCATGGCGGCATTTTCTCACGCAGTGCCGACCCTGATGCGGTCGGGGGTGGCTTCAGCGGCTGGCGCAATAAGCGCACAGGCGCATGGCCAGGCGCTGCAGGGCCTGCCAGGCGTCGGTCGGCCAGCCGGCCACCTTCAGTCCTTTGACGATGCCATCGACCTGGTGCGCCGCCTGCAGCAGCTCGGCCAGGCTGGTGCCGTCGAGTCGCGGCAACACCCGTTCGAACAGGCGTTCACGCACGCCCCAGACGCGTTGCTCGCGCAAGGCCATCGGCAACGGGCGGCCAGCGTCCATCGCATCGCGTACCCGCTTGAGCGCGCGGATGTCCTCGGCCAGGCTGTAGTGCACCAGCACCGGGGCCTCGCCTTCGGCCTGCAGGCCGTCGAGCATGCGCTGCACCCGCAGCCGCTGCCCGGCCAGCACTGCCTCGCTGAGCTTGAACACGTCGTAACGCGCAACATTGAGCACCGCTCGCTCGATGTCCTCGAACGCCAGTTCGCCGGGCGCAAACAGCAGCGCCAGCTTCTGGATCTCCTGGTGCGCGGCCAGCAGGTTGCCTTCGACCCGATCCGCGAAGAACTGCAGGCTGCGCTGGCCTTCGACACCGGGCTTGACCCGCTGGTCCTGCTGCGCCAGCCGCTGCGCCAGCCATTGCGGCAAGGCGCCGCGCTCGACCGGCTCCAGCGCAACCGTGACGCCGTGGCGTTCGAGTGCGGCGAACCAGGCGCCGCTGCGGGTGGCCTTGTCCAGCCGCGGCAACATCACCAGCGTCAGCAGGTCGTCATTGCCCTGCGCCTGTTCGCACAGCTGCTGGATCGCGGCGCTGCCGTCCTTGCCGGGTTTGCCCGACGGAATGCGGACCTCGACGATCTGTTTCTCCGCGAACAGGCTCAGCGAGCCACCGGCTGCCAGCACCTCGCTCCAGTCGAAATGCGCGCCGGCCACGGTATGGGAGCTGCGCTCGCTGAAGCCGGCCGCCCGCGCCGCGGCGCGGATCGCGTCTGCGGCCTCCTGCACCAGCAAGGGCTCATCGCCATGCAGCGTATAGAGCGGCTTGAGGCCTTTTTGCAGTTGTGCCGGAAGCTGAGCTGCCGCTAGTTGCATCGTCTATTGCGCGGATGTGCGGACCTGGGCGACGAAGGTCCTGCCAGGCGCTGCCATCACAGTGACTGGATGGCGGCCAGGCGCCGGATGATCTGCTGCACCAGGTCCGACTGCATGTCGCGGTAGATCAAGCCTTCTTCCGCCTCCTTGGCCAGCACCGCAGACTCGTTGAAGCTGATGTCGCGCAACTGCAGCAACTCGGTGTTGCCGATCAACTCCTTGCCTTGCGGCGTATGCACGCGAAACCGGATGCGCAGGCGCAGCTGGAATTCGCGCACCTGTCCGGAGGTGTTGACGCCGACCACCGTCTTCTCGCGCAACTCGGACAACAGGTCGAGCACCGCTTCGGCGCTGGCGGCCTCCCGCGGGTTGTCGACCAGGCTCAAGGTCTCGATCGAGGCCAGGTTGCGTTTGAGTTCGTTGCCCAGCGGTGAGTTCTCGGCCGCATTCACGCGCAGCGAGCGAAAGGCGAAATCGGGAGCCCCGCGCAGCTTGAAGCCGCAGCCGGCCAGCACCAGCAGTGCAGCAGAACCCAGGACCAGGCGGCGTTGCATGTCAGATCACCAGGTTGACCAGGCGCCCGGGCACCACGATCACCTTGCGCACCGGCGCGCCTTGCGCCAGCTTGACGAACACCTCGTTGTGTACTGCCGCCGCTTCGATGGTTTTCTTGTCGGCGTCGGCCGCCACCCGGATCGAGCCACGCAGCTTGCCATTGACCTGCAGCATCAGCTCGATCTCGTCCTGCACCAGCGCCTGCGGATCGACTTCCGGCCAGGGCGCATCGAGCAGCTCGCCCTGGACGCCGGCATAACCCCGCTCGGTCCACAAGGCCTGCGTGATATGCGGCGTGACCGGATACAGCGCGCGCAGCAGGATGCCGAAGCATTCATGTTGCGCCCAGGCGTCGCCTTCACTGGCATCGGCCTTGAAGTCTTCCAGCGCGTTGAGCATCTTCATCGCGCCGGAGACGACGGTGTTGTACTGCATGCGCTGGTAGTCGTAGTCGACCTGCTTGAACACGGTATGGATCTCGCGTCGCAGGTCGGCCGCTGCACGGCCCAGCGATGGTTGTGCGGCACCGGCGGCCGATGCTGCCGGCATCCGCGCCGCATAGTTCCAGACCCGGCGCAGGAAGCGGTACGAGCCCTCCTCCGCCGCATCGTTCCACTCCAGCGTGGCTTCGGGCGGCGCGGTGAACATGGTGTACAGGCGCGCGGTGTCCGCACCGTACTTCTCGATCAGGTCCTGCGGGTCGACGCCGTTGTTCTTGCTCTTGCTCATCGTGCCGACACCTTCGTAGGTGACCGCCGAACCATCACTCTTGCGCTTGGCGCCGATCACCTTGCCGCTGGCATCGTGGATGTCTTCCACCTCGTGCGGCCAGAAGTATTCGATGCCGCCGTTCGGGTTCTTGCGCGAGTAGATATGGTTGAGCACCATGCCCTGGGTCAGCAGCCGGGTGAAGGGTTCGTCGACCTGGATCAGGTCGAGGTCGCGCATGACCTTGGTCCAGAAACGTGCATACAGCAGGTGCAGGATGGCGTGTTCGATGCCGCCGATGTACTGGTCCATCGGCATCCAGTATTTCGCGCCTTCGGCGACCATCGCCTGGTCGTTGTGCGGGTCGCAATAGCGCATGAAATACCAGCTGCTGTCGACAAAGGTATCCATGGTGTCGGTTTCACGCCGGGCAGGCTTGCCGCAGACCGGGCAGGTCACGCCGGCATGGAAGCCCTCATGGGTGGCCAGCGGATTGCCGGATCCATCGGGGATGCAGTCCTGCGGCAACACCACCGGCAAATCTTTCTCGGGCACCGGCACCGCGCCGTGTTCGTCGCAGTGGATGATCGGGATCGGCGTGCCCCAGTAACGCTGGCGGCTCACGCCCCAGTCGCGCAGCCGCCAGGTGGTCATCTTCTCGCCCAGGCCGCGTACCTGCAGTGCATGGGCGATCGCATCGACCGCCTCCTGGTGGCGCAGGCCGCTGAAGCTGTCGGAGTTGATGGTCACGCCGCGTTGCTTGTCGCCGTACCAGTCGTTCCAGTTGTCGTAGTCGTATTCGCAACCATCGATCAGGATCACCTCGACGATCGGGATGTCGTATTTCTTCGCAAACGCGAAGTCGCGTTCGTCGTGTGCCGGCACACCCATGACGGCGCCATCGCCATAGCCCATCAACACATAGTTGCCGACCCAGAGCTCGACCTCCCGCCCGGTCAGCGGATGGGTCACGGACAGGCCGGTACGCATGCCTTCCTTCTCGCGCACCGCCAGTTCCGCCTCGGTCGTGCCGCCGCGCTTGCATTCCTCGATGAAGGCGGCCAGCGTCGGGTTGTCGCGCGCGGCATGTGTGGCCAGCGGGTGCTCGGCCGCCACCGCGCAAAAGGTCACGCCCATCAGCGTATCGGCCCGGGTGGTGAAGACATACATGCGCCCGCCGCCGATCAGCGCGCCGGAATCGTCCATGATCTCATGGGTGAATGCCAGGCGAACCCCTTCGCTCTTGCCGATCCAGTTTTCCTGCATCAGCTTGACGCGCTCCGGCCAGCCCGGCAACTGATCCTGCACCTGGCCCAGCAACTCCTGTGCGTAATCGGTGATCTTCAGGTAATAACCCGGGATCTCGCGTTTCTCGATCGGCGCGCCGGTGCGCCAGCCCTTGCCGTCGATGACCTGCTCATTGGCCAGCACAGTCTGGTCCACCGGGTCCCAGTTCACGACCTGGGTCTTGCGATACGCGATGCCCTTGTCGAGCATCTTCAGGAACAGCCACTGGTTCCACTTGTAATAGGTTGGATCGCAGGTGGCCACCTCGCGGCTCCAGTCGATCGCCAGCCCGAGCGCCTGCATCTGCTTCTTCATGTAGGCGATGTTCTCGTACGTCCACTTGGCCGGTGGCACGCCGTTCTTCAGCGCAGCGTTCTCGGCCGGCAGGCCGAAAGCGTCCCAGCCCATTGGCATCAACACATTGAAACCCTTCATCCTCAGATGGCGGGTCAACATGTCGTTGATGGTGTAGTTGCGCACATGGCCCATGTGCAGCTTGCCGCTGGGATACGGCAACATCGAGCAGGCGTAGAACTTCTGGCGCGACGCGTCTTCGGTGACGCGGTAGGCGTCGCGGCTGTTCCAGGCTTGCTGGGCGGATGCCTCGACGTCGAGGTGGTTGTATTTGTCTTGCATGGGGGGCTTGTCGGGCGGCGCGAATGCCGCATCTCGCCGATTCTAGGTGTTCAGGTGGCGGGCTTGCCGCGTCGCCTGCCGTATCTGTCCGACGGCGGGCCCGGATGTCTCAGCGGTTCTTGTCCTTGGGTTCGGCGACAAAACCGATCCGGCTGAGCCCGGCGTCCTGCGCCAGACCCATGATTTCGACCATCCGGCCGTAGGGCACCGCGGCATCGGCGCGCAGTTGCAGTTCGGTGGCCGGGTCGGCGGCGCTGACACGCGCCAGCTCGAGCGCCAGTTCCTCGGTGGCTACCGGGCGGTCGTTCAGGAAGACCTGGCCGGACGGGTCGACGCTCAGCAGGATGGTGCTGGCGCCACTGTCGGCGGCCGGGGCATTGGCCGTCGGCAGCTCGAGCCGGATAGCGCTGGTCAGCAGCGGCGCGGTGATGATGAAGATCACGACCAGTACCAGCATCACGTCGATCAAGGGCGTCATGTTGATGTCGCTCATGGGCTTGGGCCCGCTGGTGCGTTCGAGTCGACCGAAGGCCATGACTCAGTCGGTGCGGGTGTCGGCCCGGGCCTGGCCGTCGGGTATATGGCTCAGCAGCA
>JBFJZP010000049.1:0-10099 GCA_041622095.1 Burkholderiaceae bacterium
GCAACACCACGGTGGCCGGATACCTGCAGCCGGTGGTGCATGAGATCAAGGTCAGCCGCGCCGACCTGCTCGGCGACCTGCGCCTGCGCGACAAGCGCGACAGTTATCTCGATATCGGTGGCCAGTGCTGGTACGTGCTCGGTTGCGATACACGCGGGCGACCGATCGCCCGGGCCGACGAGGTGCCGCCGAGTTGCGGCGTCATTCATGCCTTGCCCGACGCGCGGCTGGAGGTGGTGCGCCATGCGCCGGTGCGGGTGGTACCCGACCTGCCGTTTGCGTTGTGGATGGCACTGGCCAAGGCCACGCCGCTGGCGCCCGGGTCAGTCGATGCACACGACATGGAGCCGGCCCAGGCCTTGTTGCGCGAGCCGACGGCAGACGGAGCCGTCCGCCCGTGAGCCAGCGGGCCGTTCCCGCGTCGAACAGCAGCGATTCGGCCGCCATGGCACAGGTCGCGGTCCAGACGGAACAGGCCGTGGCGCCATGTGAACCGGATGACACTGCCTTGTACACCGTGTCGGTGCGCAACCTGTGCGCGTTTGCCGCCAAGACCGGTGACCTCGACCTGCGCTTCACGCCCTCGCCGACGGCGCAGCAGGGGCGGCTGGGGCATCAGCGGGTGGCGCAGCGGCGTGGGCCGGCCTACGAGACCGAGGTCGCGCTGGAAGGCCTGGTTCAGGGTCTGCGGGTGCGCGGGCGGGCCGACGGATTCGACCCCGACAGCCATACGCTGGACGAGGTCAAGACCTTCCGCGGAGCGGTCGAGGCGATCGCACCGCATCAGCAGCAACTGCACTGGGCGCAGGCCAAGGTGTATGGTGCCCTGATCTGTGCCAGCCGCGGCATCCCTGCGCTGACGCTGCGACTGGTTTATTTCGACGTGGTCGCGCAGACCGAGCACCCGTTGACGCAGCGCTGCAGCGCTAGAGCCTTGCAGCAGTTCCTGGACGACTTGTGCCTGCGTTTCATCGATTGGGCGCGCCAGGAGGTGCACCACCGCACGCAGCGCGATGCGGCATTGGCGCAACTGGCGTTTCCGCAGTTGCCGTTTCGCCCGGGCCAGCGCGCGCTCGCCGCTGCGGTCTACCGGGCCTGCCTGCAGTCGCGGCCCTTGCTGGCGCAGGCGCCCACCGGCATCGGCAAGACCATCGGCACCCTCTATCCCGCACTGCGCGCGATGCCGGTGCGGGGTACCGACAAGTTGTTCTTCCTGACCGCGCGCACGCCGGGTCGCCAGGTGGCGCTCGACAGCTTGCGCCGCTTGTGCGACGGCGCGGGCGGCGAGGCGGATGGGACTGGTGGGCAGCCGGTGTTGCCGCTGCGCGTGCTCGAACTCGTGGCCCGGGACAAGGCCTGCGAACATCCGGGCAAGGCCTGCCATCCGGACGCCTGCCCGCTGGCGCGTGGCTTCTACGACCGCCTGCCGGCAGCGCGGCGCGATGCGGCGCAACATGGCTGGCTGGATCAGCGATCCTTGCGCACGCTGGCGCTGGCGCAGGACATCTGCCCGTATTACCTCGGCCATGAGATGCTGCGTTGGAGCGACGTGGTGGTGGCCGATTACAACTACTATTTCGACCGCAGCGCGATGCTGCATGCGATGACCGTCGACACCCCGTGGCGCATCAGCCTGCTGGTGGATGAGGCGCACAACCTGGTGTCGCGTGCCCGCAGCATGTACAGCGCGGAGTTGAGCCATGCCGATACGCTGGCGCTGCGCGCACAGGTGCCCGGCGCCTTGCGTGCGCGGGTCGACGAATTGCTGAACCAGTGGCAACTGCTGCACGATGCGCAATTACGGGCCGCGCCGGCGCAGACCTGGGTGGCGCTCGACGCGGTCCCGGAGGCCTGGCTGCGTGCTTTGCAACGCCTGTGCAGCGCGATCGGCGAACATGTCAACGACCGGGTCGGCGAAAACGACTCGGTGCTGCTGCCGTTCTATTTCCGTGCGCTGGAGTTCGCGATGCTGGCCGACATGTTCGGCGACCACTCCCTGTGCGAATTCGATCGGAGCGTCGACAACGCGGCAGCCGCCACGGTCGATGCGGGTGCGGCGCAAGGCCGGCTGCTGGCCGATGGTTTCGATCTGCCAGCCGATGCCGCCGGCCGGCTGACGCTGCGCAACATCGTGCCCGGTCCGTTCCTGCAGTCGCGCTGGCGCGCCGCCGATGCGGTGGTGTTGTTCTCGGCCACCTTGCAGCCGCAGCATTACCATGCCACCTTGCTGGGCCTGCCGGACGACACGCAGAACCTGGATGTGCCCAGCCCGTTTCGCGCCGAGCAACTGCAGGTGCGGATTGTTCCGGTGTCGACCCGGCAGGTCGACCGCGCGGCGTCGCTCGACACGCTGGTGGCCGCGATGGCGCAGCAGTACCAGCAGCAACCGGGCAATTACCTGGCCTATTTCAGCAGTTTCGACTACCTGGAGCGGGTCTGCGAACGGATCGGCCAGTTGCATCCCGGCATCCGCCTGTGGGCGCAGGCGCGTCAGATGGACGAGCCGGCGCGCCAGGCATTCCTGCAGCGTTTCGATTCGGCCGGGCAGGGTATCGGTTTCGCGGTGCTCGGCGGGGTGTTCGGTGAAGGGGTCGACCTGCCGGGCACGCGCCTGATCGGGGCTTTCGTGGCCACGCTCGGACTGCCACAGTTCGACGCGGTCAACGAGGTGATCCGTGAACGCATGCAGGTGTTGTTCGGCCAGGGTTACGACTACACCTATGTCTACCCGGGCCTGCAGAAGGTGGTGCAGGCGGCTGGCCGCGTGATCCGCAGCGAAAGCGACACCGGTTGCGTGGTGCTGCTCGATGCGCGTTATCGGGAGCCGCGTTACCAGGCCTTGTTGCCGTCCTGGTGGCGCATCGACGCGCCGCAACGCCTGGCCGGTTGAAGCGCCTGGCGCAGCAGGCTCAGGCGCTGCGCGTGCCCTGGTAGGCGGCCACGAAAGCCGCGGCGTCCTGGCGCACCGCTGCGGCGCTCTTGCCCGGCTTGTACAAGGCCGAGCCCAGGCCGAAACCGTGGGCGCCGGCGGCCAGCCAGGGGCCCATGTTGGTCGGCGAGATGCCGCCCACCGGCACCATCAGCGTGCCGGCCGGCAACACTGCCAGCATCGCCTTGAGCACGGCCGGCGACGCGGCTTCCGCCGGAAACAGCTTGAGGCCGTGGGCACCGGCGTGCAAGGCGCCAAAGGCTTCGGTGGGTGTGGCAATACCGGGCAGGCAGACCATGCCCAGTCGCACCGCTTCGGTCACCACCGCCGCGTCGAAGTTCGGCGACACGATCAGCTGGCCGCCCGCAGCATGCACCGCGTGGACCTGCTCGGCCGACAACACGGTGCCGGCGCCGACCAGTGCGCCTGGGAAGGCCCGGGCCAACTGCGCAATGCTGTCCAGTGCTTGTGGCGAATTGAGCGGCACCTCGATCAGCCCGAAACCGGATTGGGTCAGCGCCTCGCCGATGGCCGGTGCCTCGGCCGGCGTCAGGCCGCGCAGGATGGCCACCAGCGGCATTTGCTGGAAGTGGGTGGCGAATTTCTGGATCGGTTTCATGTCAGGGGGCCTGTTCTGCCGCAAGATGCTGGCCCAGCGCATGCAGGCCGGCCCAGGTGGCCTCGGCGCCCATGCTGCGGACCGCCACTGCGCGGGATTCGAATGCCAGCGCATAACGCCGGGTCAGGTTTTCCGAGCCGATCAACACGATCGGGGCCTTGTCGTCCAGCTGGCCGTTGCGCAACTCTTCGCCGATCACCAGACCGGACAGGTAACTGGCCAGCGCACCGGCATCCATGCGGGCCATCAATGACAAGGTGCGGGCACCGAAGGCATGGTGCAGCAGTCCACCGGCTTCTTCGGCGGCCAGCGCCACACCGAGCGTGAACGCCTGCGCGTTGAAGGCCGCGCTCGTGTCGATGGTGCGCGCCAACAGCGAATGCTGGCTCAGCAGGGCGAAGAATTCGCCGGTCATGAAGGTGCGAAAACCGGTGACGCGGCCGCCGCGGACCCAGGCCCACTTGCTGTGCGTGCCGGGCAGGATGAACAAGCCGTCGTTGCGACCGGCCAGGTGCATCGCGCCGAAGATCTGGACTTCCTCTCCCCGCATCACGTCGGGCACGCTGGCGAGTTGTGGCAGCTTGCAGGCCTGCTCGCAGCACAGTCCGGGCACGATGGCGGTGGGCAGCACCAGCGCCGGGTCGGTGATCCAGCGCAACTGCGCCGCCACGTCGGCAAAACCGGCCGGGCAGGCGCAGTAGGGCGCCTCGATCCATCCTTGCTTGCTGCCGGCCATGCCGGAGATCAGGCAGGCGCGTGCGCCACTGCGGGCCCAGTCGCCGAAACATTCCTCGAACACCGCGGTGAACCCACCAGGGGCAACACTGAGGATGCCGTTCGGGAATGCGCGCTGCTCCAGTACCTGCCCCGCGGCATCGAGGCGCGCGCCGCGCAGCGCGGTGGTGCCCCAGTCCAGTGCCAGCAGTGCGCTTGCACCGTTGCCGGTATTTGCCATGGTCACAGGACGGCGAATACCGAGTTGCTGCGCGGCAGCGGATTGACCGCGCCATAACCCTGCACCGACAACGCGGCGGCAGCATTGGCATAGGCGGCGGCATGGAACACGTCGTCGCCCTTGGCCAGGCGCGCCAGCAGGTTGCCACAGAAGCAGTCGCCGGCACCGGTGGCATCGCGCACCGTGACATGGCGCGCGGGAATGGTTTCGCGCTTGTGGCCGTCGCTGACCCGGGCGCCTTCGGAGCCGAGCTTGAGCACGACGGTGGCCGCACCCTTTTCATGGCCCCAGTCGATGATCGCGTCCGGATCGGACAAGCCGGTGAGCACGATCATGTCTTCCAGGCTGGGCAGGAACAGGTCGCACATGCCGACCGCCTGGATGGTGCAGGCCCTGGCGCGTGCCAGCGGCCAGAGCTTGAGGCGCAGGTTGGAATCGAACGACACCAGGGTGCCGGCTTCGCGTGCCGTCTCGATCGCCTCGAAAGCGGTGTCGCAGGCGCCGGCGGAGATCGCCAGCGAGATGCCGGACAGGTGCAGGTAGCGCGACTCGCGGATCAGCGTTGTGGGTGTGCCGCCCAGCCACTGCGGCGTCATGCGGCTGGCTGCCGAGTCGGCCCGCAGGTAGCTGAATTCATGGCCCTGGGTGCCGTGGGTCACGAAATATATGCCGGTGTGGCTGCCGCTGGCAGTGCTCACGCCGGAGGTGTTGACACCTTCCTGGGCCCAGAGTTGCAGCAGCAAGCGACCGAAGCTGTCGTTGCCGATACGCGAAAGATAGGCGGTGCGGGCGCCGGCGCGTGCCGCCGCGATCGAGGCGTTGCTGGTGTCGCCGCCGAACCCCTGCAGGTACTGGGCCTGGTTGGGCGAGTTCTGGTTGAATTCGACCATGGCCTCGCCCAGGGATACCACGTCGTAGTTTCGTGTCTGCATGTCATTCCTCTGTTGGGCCATCACACGCGACGACGCCGGGCGCTGCCCGCGCCCGGCGATATGCGCCGGCTTGTGCCCGTTCGGACCGGGTAGAGTTTTCAGTGATTGTCGCGCGGAACAAAGGCGCCGCGTTTGCCGACCAGGAAGTCGAGGTCGACGCCTTCGTCTGCCTGCAGCACATGGTCGACGTACAGTTTCCAGTAGCCGCTCGAGAGCGCCGGAGCGGGCGCCTTCCAGATCGACAGGCGCCGGGCCAGTTCATCGTCACTGATATCCAGGTGCAGGCGTCGCTGCGCGACGTCGAGTTCGATCATGTCGCCGTTCTGCACCACCGCCAGCGGGCCTCCGGCCGCCGCTTCCGGGGCGGTATGCAATACGACGGTGCCATACGCAGTGCCGCTCATGCGGGCGTCGCTGATGCGCACCATGTCGGTGATGCCCTTGCGCAGCACCTTGGGTGGCAGCGGCATGTTGCCGACCTCGGCCATGCCGGGGTAACCCTTGGGGCCACAGTTCTTGAGCACCAGGATGCAGGTTTCGTCCACGTCCAGCGACTCGTCGTCGATCAGCCGGTGGAACTCCTCGATGTTCTCGAACACCACCGCGCGGCCGCGATGCTGCAGCAGCGCTGCGGTCGCCGCGCTGGGCTTGATCACCGCGCCGCGTGGCGCCAGGTTGCCGCGCAATACCGCAATGCCGGCCTTCTCCATGAAGGGTTTGTCCAGCGGCGTGATGACGTCGGTGTTGAAGTTCTCGGCGTCGGCTATGTTCTCGCCGATGGTCTTGCCGGTCACCGTGATCGCGTCGGTGTGCAGGTGCGCCGCGATCTCCTTCATCACCACCGGCAGGCCACCGGCGTAACAGAAGTCCTCCATCAGGTGCTTGCCCGAGGGCTGCAGGTTCACCAGGCAGTTCATTTCGCTGCCCAGGCGGTCGAAGTCGTCGATCGACAGCTTGACACCCATGCGTCCGGCGATTGCGATCAGGTGGATCACCGCGTTGGTCGAGCCGCCAATGGCCGCCAGCGTCCTGATCGCGTTCTCGAAGGCCTCGCGCGTCAGCACCTTGGACAAGACCATGTCCTCGTTGACCATCTCGACGATGCGCCGCCCCGACATGCGCGCCAGCACATTGCGCCGACCGTCGACCGCCGGGTAGGCTGCGTTGCCGGTGAGCCCGACACCGAGCGCCTCGACCATGCTGGCCATGGTGCTGGCCGTGCCCATCGTCATGCAATGGCCATGGCTGCGGTGCATGCAGCTCTCCGCGTCCAGGAACTGCTGCAGCTTCAGCGTGCCGGCGCGCACCTGTTCGCTCATGCTCCATACGCCGGTGCCGGAGCCGAGTTCCTGGCCACGCCATTTGCCGTTGAGCATCGGGCCGCCGCTGACGCCGATGGTGGGAATGTCCACGCTGGCCGCGCCCATCATCAGCGCCGGCGTGGTCTTGTCGCAACCCATCAGCAATACGACGCCGTCGATCGGATTGCCGCGGATGCTTTCTTCCACATCCATGCTGGCCAGGTTGCGATACAACATCGCGGTCGGGCGCAGCAGCACCTCGCCGAGCGACATCACCGGAAATTCGAGCGGGAAGCCGCCAGCCTCGTAGACACCGATCTTCACCTGCTCTGCGATGGAGCGGAAATGCGAATTGCACGGCGTCAACTCACTGAAGGTATTGCAGATGCCGATCACCGGCCGACCCTCGAACTGGTCCTGCGGGATACCCTTGCCCTTGAGCCAGCTGCGGTAGGCGAACCCGTCACGGTCCTGGCGTCCGAACCATTGCTGGCTGCGCAGTGCGCCGGCTTTCTTACTGGGTGTCTGTGTCATGATGTCTCGGTATAAGTGGTTGGGTGTTGAACAGGGTTTTCCCCATGCAATTGCGTCGGGCAATCATCATATGATAAGCAGGTCGGGGTCGCGATGTAAAGCATTTCCATCGGTCCCGGCTCTTCAAACAGTTCATGGAGACAAGTCTTGTCCAAGCCTGAAATTCTCGCCGTCGCCAACCTGTGGCCCCGCTACAAGCAGGCGCTAGAACAGGTGTTTGTCGTGCACGACCGCACCCATCTGCAGGACCCTGCGCAGTTCGCCAGCATTGCCGGACGGATCCGTGGCATTGCCGCCGGCGGCGAGTCCAAGGTGCCGGCGGAGTTGATCGCGCAATTGCCTGCGCTGGAGATGATCTCGGTGTTCGGCGTCGGTTACGACGGCATCGACGTGGCGGCCGCACGTGCACGCGGTGTGCCGGTCACCAACACGCCGGATGTGTTGACCGAGGAGGTCGCCGATCTCGGTATCGCGCTGATGTTGTCGATCGCGCGCCGGATTCCGCAGGCCGACAAGTTCGTTCGTGCCGGTCAGTGGCCGTCGGGCCCTTTCCCGCTGGCGCGCCGTGTCAGCGGCGCACGGCTGGGCATCGTGGGTCTGGGCCGGATCGGTCAGGCGATCGCCGACCGGGCCGCCGGCTTCGGCATGTCCATTGCCTACACCACCCGCAACCGCCGCGACGACAGTCCCTACACCTATTACCCGAATGCGCAGGCGCTGGCCCGCGAGGTGGATTTCCTGGTCGTGATCACGCCGGGTGGCGAAGGCACGCGGGGCCTGATCAATGCGCAGGTGCTGGAGGCACTGGGTGCCAAGGGTTACCTGATCAACGTGGCGCGCGGCTCGGTGGTCGATCAACCGGCGCTGGTTCATGCGGTGACCACCGGCGTGATAGCCGGCGCTGCCCTGGACGTGTTCGCCGATGAACCGAACGTGCCGGAAGAATTGCGCAACTGCGACAACGTGGTGTTGACGCCGCACATGGCCAGCGGCACCTGGGAGACCCGCGGCGCGATGGCCGACCTGGCATTCGCGAACCTGCAGGCGCATTTTGCCGGCAAGCCGCTGCTGACACCGGTGCCCTGATGATCAAGAACGTGCACGGCAATACGGTGGACTACCTCGGTAGTGCCATCGTCGCCGGGCGGTTTGGCGCCGCGGGGGGCATTCCACCTGAGCCATTATTGTGCGAGGAACTCGGTGTCAGTCGTACCGTGATCCGCGAGGCGGTCAAGTCTCTGGTGGCCAAGGGCCTGATCCAGACCGGCCCGAAGGTCGGTACCCGGGTGCGCCCGAGCAGCCAGTGGAACTGGTTCGATCCGGACGTCATCGGCTGGCAAGCCAAGGCCGGATTGACGCCGGAGTTCATTCGTGACGTGCAGGACCTGCGCATGATCATGGAGCCGGCCGCGATCCGGCTGGCGGCGCAGCGCGCGACCAAGGACGATATTGCACAGATCGAGGCTGCGTATGCCGGCATGGTTGACGCGGTCGAGAATGCCGGCGACTATGTGCGCTTCGACCTGCTGTTCCACCAGGGCATGATCCGCGCATCCCACAACCGCATGCTGGAGAAGATGGACCAGGCACTGGGCGCCTTGTTGCGCACCAGCTTCGAGATATCGACCGTCAAGAAGGACGGCCCGCGTGACTCGCTGCCGATGCACAGGGCAGTGCTCGACGCCATCATCGCGCACGATGTGGAACGCGCGGAAGAGGCCATCGTCGTGTTGATCGAGGACGCGCACAACGACATCGAACAAGTGCTCAAGGCGCGCAGGCGCACGCCCCGCGCGCGCGACGCCGCACCGGTCAAGCGAAGGCGTTCGCAGTCCGCCTGATTCGACTCCGTGTGCTACTGTTTTTCGCCGCATAGATTCCCTCACCCGCAACCGCAACCACAACCCAAGGAGACTGAAGAATGAAATTCAAGTTAGTTGCAACCGCCGCCATCATGGCGACGTCGCTGCTGGCCGCCGGCCATGCCAGTGCCCAGGAAAAGCTCACCGTCTGGTGGGAAAAGGGTTTCTACAAGGCTGAAGACGATGCCTTGTTCGACGTGATCAAGCGCTTCGAGGCGAAGTACAAGGTCAAGGTCGATCTGTCGCTGTACGCGACGCAAGAGGTCATTCCGAAGATGGTGGCCGCGCTCGACTCCAGCAATCCGCCGGACGTCGGCTTCGGCAACGTGCTGGACTTCCAGGTCACCGCCAAATGGGCCTACGACGGCAAGCTCGAGGACATCTCCAGCGTCATCAATCCGCTGCGTGCACAGTTCGAGCCCGCAGCGCTGGCGACGACCTTCCTGTACGACAACAGCAAGCAGTCGCGGGCGTACTACGCGTTTCCGGTAAAGCAGCAGACCATGCACATCCAGTACTGGAAGGACATGCTCGCCGACGCGGGCTACAAGGAAAGCGATATTCCCAAGGAATGGGATGCCTACTGGGACTTCTGGTGCACCAAGGTGCAGGACGGCTACCGCAAGGCCAGCGGCAAGCGCGGCTTCGGCACCGGCTTCCCGATGGGCGTGGAGTCGAGCGACTCGTTCTACTCGTTCCTGACCTTCATGGACGCCTACAACGTCAAGCTGGTCAACGACTCGGGCAAGCTGCTGGTCGACGACCCGGCGGTGCGCCAGGGCCTGATCAATGCCATGACCGACTACACCTCGGTCTACAGCAAGGGCTGCACGCCGCCGTCGGCCACCAGCTGGAAGGACCCGGACAACAACGTCGCCTTCCACAACAAGACCATCGTGATGACGCACAACGCGACGATCTCGATCGCCGCGAAGTGGCTGGACGACATGAACAACGCCACGCTGAC
>JBFJZP010000050.1:0-10096 GCA_041622095.1 Burkholderiaceae bacterium
ACTGATCCCGGAAATGGAAAGGAGGGGCTACCCGCGCGAGTTCTCCACCGCGGTCACCGTCAGCGGCTCGGTGCAGGCGATCCTGATTCCGCCCAGCCACACGTTTCCATGACGTGTTCAATACGCCGCAAGGCCGCGCAGCCGGTGTCGAGCGCACGCCGCTGCGGCGCGAAGGCCAGCCGCAAGACGTGGCCAATTCCACGGTCTACCTGACCTCGGACGCATCGTCGTTCATCACCGGCGAGCTGATCGAGGTCAATGGCGGCATGGCGCTGTACTGATCGCAGCACCCGTCCGCCGCCGGCCCCGGAGGCTTGGACGCTCGGCCGGCGGTGCGTCGGTTGACACGCGTCGGTTGGCACTGGCCAGGTGCTGGCGCCTGCCGTACGATGGGTCGTCGGCGCGTGACGCGCCCGGAGGCCTGCCATGTTGCACCAACTGATGTATTCGTCGCAATCGACATCCGAACCGTCGATCGACGCCCTGCAAATGCTGCTGGAGCGCGCGCGGCGCCAGAACGCAGCGCGCGGCATCACCGGTGCGCTGTTTTCTGTCGACGGCGTTTTCGTGCAGATCCTGGAAGGTGAACGGGACGTGGTGACGCGACTGCTCGCGCATATCCGGGAAGACCCACGCCATTGCCAGCTGAAGGTGATTGCGGAGCAGCCGATCGCGCAACGGGTCTTCAGTACCTGGAGCATGGCCTGGCTCAGCCCCGAAGCCAGCACGGTGGCCGCCTGGGCCCAGCTCGACGGCACGACAGGAATCGACAACGTGCTGGACATGTTGCAGCGCAACCCGGCCCGGCTACCGGCCGTGATGGAGCACATCGTGCAGGCCATCGGCGAGAGCTGACCGGTCGCAGAAACCGGTTGGCGAACCAGGCTGCCAGGCGCTGCGCCACGACCCCAGGGCCCCGGATCGGTTACCGCCTGCCAATCGAACAGGAACCGGGTCACGACGCGCCCGGCTGGACACAGGTACCCGCGGATGACTACCCGCCGCGGCGCGCCCGTTCGTACAGGCCCTGAACCTTGGATTCGTTTTCCTCGAGTTTCCGGATCCGGTCCGGACCGGACGGATGGGTAGACAGGAAAGCCAGGTTCCGGTTGCCGCCATTGGCCGCCGACATCTTGCGCCACAAGGTGACGCCGGCATGCGGGTGATAAGCCGCTCGGGCCGCCAGTTCCAGGCCGACCAGATCGGCCTCGCTCTCGTCTTCGCGGCTGAACGTCAGCGTCAGCAACTGCGTGCCGATGTTGGCCACCGCGTTGCCCATGTCACCGAGCCCCAGCAGCTGCGCGAACAGCGACAGGCCGATACCGGTGGCCTGGGTCTTGCCGATCCGCTCGCTGGCGTGTTCGCGCAAGGCATGGGCCATCTCATGGCCCATGATCATCGCCGCCTCGTCGTCGGTCAGTTGCAGCTGGTCGAGGATGCCGGAGTAGAACGCGATCTTGCCGCCCGGCATGCAAAAGGCGTTGATCTCCTTGCTGCCGATCAGGTTGACTTCCCAGCGCCAGCTCGTGGCGCGTTCGTTCCACTGTGCGGTGTACGGAATGATGCGCTGCGCGATGGAGCGCAGGCGCCGCAGTTGCGGATGGTTGTCGGGCGCCAGCGCCTTTTGCGCCCGGGCATCGGACAACATCTTGGCGTATTGCTGCGTTGCGGCCTGCTCGATCTCGTCGGCAGACACCAGTTTGCGAAACTGCGAACGCTTGCCGACGTCGACCTGCGCCAGCGCCGGCGTCGCGGCCAGCGTCGCGCCGGCCAGCATGAAGCCGCGCCGGCTGGCCCAGGGGGATCGATTGGAAACGCATCGCATGCACATACGTGAATAATAGACCCAAGCTCCCTATTCCCGCATGCCCGATATCACCACCGACACCGACAAACCCCGCGTCCCCTGGCATGTGGCCATCCGCGTCTATCTGGAGCCGGCCAGCCTGCGCATGCTGTTTCTCGGCTTTTCTGCCGGCTTGCCGCTGCTGCTGGTGCTCGGAACCCTGAGCTTCTGGTTGCGCGAGGCCGGCATCGACCGCACCACGATCGGTCACCTGAGCTGGGTCGGCCTGGCCTACGGCTTCAAATGGGCCTGGTCGCCGCTGGTGGACCGTTTGCCGATACCGCTGCTGACCCGCTGGCTGGGGCGTCGTCGCAGCTGGCTGCTGCTGTCGCAACTCGTCATCATGCTGGCCTTGTGCAACATGGCCCTGGCCGACCCGCAGCAGGCCCTGACGCCGATCGTCTGGGGCGCGCTGGCGGTGGCATTCGCATCCGCCACCCAGGACATCGCGCTCGATGCCTTCCGGATCGAATCGGCATCCACCGAGCGCCAGGGTGCGCTGGCCGCGACCTACCAGACCGGCTACCGGATCGCCATGATCTGGGCCGGCGCCGGCGTATTGTGGATTGCCGCCCGGGCCGAAGTGGCCGGCGCCGCGCAATACCAGTCCGGTGCCTGGCAGACGGCCTACCTGGTGATGGCCGCATCGATGCTGGTGGGCGTATTGACGGTCTTGTTGTCGCCCGAGCCGCAACATCGGCCGATACCCCAGGCCAAGAACGTGGGCGAATGGCTGAAAGGTGCACTGGTGGAGCCATTTGCCGACTTTCTCGGGCGTTACCGCTGGCATGCGGTGCTGATCCTGGGCTTGATCGCGATCTACCGCATCAGCGACGTGGTGATGGGCATCATGGCCAACCCGTTCTATGTGGACATGGGTTACACCAAGGACGAGGTCGCCGCCGTCACCAAGATCTACGGCGTCATCATGACGCTGGTGGGCGCCTTCATCGGCGGCGTGTTGTCGATGCGTTATGGCGTGATGCGCATCCTGATGCTCGGCGCCATCCTCAGCGCCGCCACCAACCTGCTGTTTGCCTGGCTGGCTGGCCATGGGCATGACGTGCAGGCGCTGATCGCGGTGGTGTCGGCCGACAACCTGAGCAGCGGCATCGCGTCGGCCGCTTTCATCGCCTACCTCTCCGGGTTGACCAACATCCGGTATTCGGCCACCCAGTACGCCTTGTTCAGCTCGCTGATGCTGCTGCTGCCCAAGTTCCTGGCGGGATTCTCCGGCCAGTATGTCGACAGCTTCGGTTATGCGCCGTTCTTCGTCGCCACCGCGCTGCTCGGTGTACCGGTACTGGGTCTGATCATGCTGGCGTCATGGGCCGGACATGGCCGGCCGAAGGCGGCCGACGGCGGTGCCGCCGCCGCCTCAGGCGCCGCCGCCACACCACCTTGAGCCGCATGGCGGCGGTTTACCAATCTTTACCGGCGCTTCAAGCTCCGCTGCAGGTCAGCGCCTAAACTGCAGCCATGGTGGAGCGGCTATTGATGATTGAAGACGACACCCGTCTGGCCCAGATGGTGTCGCAATACCTGGGCCAGTCGGGCTATTCGGTGACACATGCCGGCGACGGCCTTGCCGGCCTGGCGCATCTGCAGGCCCGTGCCAACGAGCCCATGCCCCACCTGGTGATCCTGGACTTGATGCTGCCCGACATGGATGGGCTGGAGGTCTGCAAGCGCATCCGCGGACTGCCAGGGGCGGCTGGACGCACACCGATCCTGATGTTGACGGCCAAGGGCGATCCGATGGACCGAATCGTCGGCCTGGAGATCGGCGCCGACGACTACCTGCCCAAACCCTTCGAGCCGCGCGAATTGCTGGCACGCATCCGCGCGGTGCTGCGCCGCAACGCCGCGGTGGACGCCACCGGCCAGCCGATGCATTTCGGCTCGCTGCAGATCGACCGCGATGCGCGTACGGTATCGATCGCCGACCAGCCCTGCGACCTGACCTCCTACCAGTTCGACCTGCTGGTGGCATTGGCCGAACGCGCCGGTCGGGTGCTGACACGCGACCAGATCATGGAAGCCGTACGGGGACGCGAACTCGATGCCTTCGACCGCTCGATCGATGTACACATGGGCCGGATCCGGGCTGCGATCGAGCAGGATCCGAAGAATCCCAAACGCATCCTGACGGTGCGCGGTGTCGGCTATGTTTTCGCACGCCAGCAGGATTGACGAGGCGCCAGCGGCGCCCGGCCCATGAAGATCCCGTTGTTCCAGCGCCTGTATCTGCGCATCTGGCTGGCCGTTGTCGGCACGATCGCGGTGCTGGCCTTGCTGGCCGGCTGGTTGTCGCGCATGGATGCGGAGCGCGAGCGCGCGATGCGCCCAGGTCGCGAGATCGTGCTGCTCGACGCTGCCGGCAACATCCTCGGCCAGGCGCCGGCGCGCCCGATACGCGCGCCCGGTCAGGCACCCGAATTCCAGGTCCGGATGCAGGACGGCAGCACCTTGTACATCCAGTTGCCGCGCCCGCGCGGCCCCGACGCAGCCATGGGCCCCATGGGCCGGAACAAGGGTCCGAACCGTCCGGCGCTGGGATTTGCCTGGTTGCTGGCGCTGATCGCAGTGGCGGTGGCATTGGGCACTTATCCGATCGTGCGCCGGCTGACGAAACGGCTCGAGGCGCTTGAGCAAGGCGTGCGCCAGTGGGGTGAAGGCGACCTGACAACCCGACTGCCGCAAGAGGGCAAGGACGAGGTGGCCCAACTGGCCAGAGGTTTCAATGCGGCAGCCGGCCGGGTTCAGGCGCTGCTGCAGTCGCACAAGGCCTTGCTGGCCAACGCCTCGCATGAACTGCGCTCGCCCCTGACACGAATCCGCATGGGCTTGGAGCTGATGGGCCCGCAGGCGTCCGCGGAGTTCCGCGACGAGATCGCACGCAATATCCAGGAACTCGACCAGCTGATCGACGAGATCCTGCTGGCCAGCCGGCTCGACGCCAGCGAGGTCGATATCGGGACGATGGAGCCGGTCGATCTGCTGGGCCTGGCGGCCGAGGAATGCGCGCGCCTGGACGCACAGCTGCAGGTCGACGACGGCGCTGGCGAACTGGAGGTGACGGGCATCGCCAAGTTGTTGCGCCGGATGGTGCGCAACCTGCTGGAGAACGCGCGCCGCCATGCGGCCGGTGAGGTCACGCTGCGCCTCGGGCGCGTCGCCGAGCAGATCGAGATCACGGTGTGCGACCAGGGACCCGGCGTGCCGCAAGCCCTGCGCGAGCGCATCTTCGAGCCGTTCTACCGCCTTCCCGGCGCCAGCGAACGCGACGGCGGCGTGGGCCTGGGCCTGGCGCTGGTGAAATCCATCGTGTTGCGCCATGGCGGCACGGTGCGCTGCGAGAACCACGCCGGTGGCGGAGCCTGTTTCCGTGTCAGCCTGCCGCGGATCCGGCGTCCATAACCGGCTTTGGCGGGTCGTCGAGCGGAAATAGTGCCGGACGACCGCCGAAATCTGCGCCGCATCCCCCGAATAGAGGATGGCGGGCCTTGCAGGCAGCCGCTAGAGTCGGTCCAACTGCTGTCACACAGTTCAAGGGCCGAGGGGTCACACCTCGAACAAAGCCCGTCGCAGAATCCTGTCAGGTTTCCAACGACGTCCTGCTTGCAGGACTCTTCCAAGCCACCTTCGGGTGGCTTTTTTTTTGCGTCACGGGGTTTTGCTGCGCTGGTGGCCCAAGGAAACGCGCAAAGCCATCGCTGGGTTGGGTTTCGCGGCCTCTTGACTGATCGCAGCAGGACTTCCCCGACCTGACGCCGACGGTTTCGGGTCGCACTGGATGCGATCGAAGCGACCGGGTCGTCCGACCTCGATCGCCATCCAGCGGTGTACGAGCCGTCTTCCGCCCCATACCCCTCCCTGCATGGGCTCCTACGGCCAGGTCCGGGCTTTCGGCCGATTGCGCTGCATGCCCGGAACCGGACATGGAAGACTGCAGCTTGCGGGTCCGAAGTGCAGTGTCGGCGTCGGTGTAGACGACCCGGCGACCCGTCATTGACCCGGAATGGCTGTGGTCAGGACGAGAATCAGCGCGGCCGATTGCCGCCGCAACGCACCGAGCGCCGTTTGGCATGCGGCACCCGCCATGGTCAAATCGCGGGCATGCTCGATGTGAACCAGATCGATACCAAATACGCGAAAAGCGGTGAGCTGAACATCGCGTATCAGGTGTTCGGTCGTGGGGATGTGAACCTGGTGCTGATTCCCGGCTGGGCGTCGCATGTCGAGAACGCCTGGAATTTCAGGGAGTTTGCGGAGTTTGCCGCGAAGCTGGCCCAATTTGCCAAGGTGGTCATGCTGGATCGGCGTGGCACCGGACTGTCGGACCCTGTGTCGAACCCACCGACACTCGAGGAGCGCATGGACGATGTGCGCGCGGTGATGGACGCGGTCGGTTGGCAGCGCGCGGCGATCTGGGGCATCTCCGAGGGAGGGCCGATGGCCATGATGTTCGCCGCGACCTATCCCGATCGCACGCAAGCACTGCTGCTGTACGGCACCTTTGCCCGCTTCAGTCGCAGCGAGGACTATCCGCACGGCTACCCTGCCGAGGTGAACGCACGATGGGTGTCGACGCTCGAAACCACCTGGGGCACGGGCGAACTCTCGCGCGCCTTTGCACCGAGCATTGCCGGCAACGCCGCCGCGATGCGTGATCTGGCCAGGGTTGAGCGCATGGCCATGAGTCCGGGCACGGCGCACAAGATATTTGCCATGATGACCGAGCTCGATGTCCGCCATGTGCTGCCGGCGATCAGGGTCGCGACCTTGATCTTGCACCGCATCGACGACAAGCCGATACGCGTCGGGCATGCGCGATACCTGGCCGATCACATCGCCGGGGCAAAGTACGTGGAGGTTGCCGGGCAGGACCACATATTCTGGCTCGGGGATTACGAGGACCTGCTCGGCGAAGTGCGCGAATTCCTCACCGGGGAACGCGCCGAAGCAGAGCCGGACCGCATACTGACGACGATTCTTTTCTGCGACATCGCTGACTCGACCCGACGACTGGCGGAACTCGGTGACCATGACTGGAAACAGGTCCTGATCAACTTCTACGCAATGGCCGACGACAAGCTGCACCATTTCCGTGGACGCAAGCTCGACACCGCAGGCGACGGCTTGTTCGCCGCCTTCGATGGTCCGGCACGGGCGGTACGCTGCGGGGCCGCATTGGCCCACGCAGTGCAGGCTCTGGGCTTGCAGCTGCGGGTTGGCATACACACCGGCGAATGCGAGGTGCTCGGGGACAAGGTCAGCGGCATGGCTGTGCACGTCGGTGCACGTGTGGCCGCGGTTGCCAGGCCGGGTCAAGTGATGGTCACCTCGACCGTCAAGAGCCTCGTCGTGGGTTCTGGCATTCGATTCGAGAGCCTCGGGCCGCATCTGCTCAAAGGCGTTCCGGACGAATGGCATCTTTTTGCGGCGGCGACTTCATAGGCGTACCGTGTTGCCATCGGCGGCCGGGAACAAGCGCCGCGCGGCAACCAGGTTTTCCCGCTGCAACCCAGGCATCCTGGCGCAGGCCAGGCCGGCCCCGCTCAGTGATGCGCGTCGAAGTGCTCGCCCGCCTTGAGCGCGTATTCGGTGCCGCAATACGGACACTTCGCCTGGCCGGTGTGACCCACGTCCAGGTACACCTTCGGGTGGCTGTTCCAGATCTTCATGTCGGCCTTGGGGTTGGGGCAAAAGACGCCGCCCTGGGCGTTCAGGTCCTTGGCCAGCAACTCGATCTGCATCTTGCTCATGTGATTTCCATTTCCTGCCGCGGGTACGGTGCCGCGGACTTCATCGCCGCAGGCACCGCGCCTGTTTCATGCCCTGCTCGTCTCGCCTGCGGCGATCAGACCTTGGTCAGCCAGTGTGCGTATTTCGGATTACGCCCGTTGACGATGTCGAAGAACGCGGTCTGGATCTTCTCGGTGATCGGGCCACGCGAGCCGCTGCCCAGCGCGATGCGGTCGAGTTCGCGGATCGGCGTCACCTCGGCGGCGGTGCCGGTGAAGAAGGCTTCGTCGGCAATATAGACCTCGTCGCGGGTGATGCGCTTTTGCACCAGCTCCAGCCCCAGGTCCTTGCAGATGTGCAGCACGGTGTTGCGCGTGATGCCGTTGAGCGCGCCGGCCGACAGGTCGGGCGTGTAGACCACCCCGTCCTTGACGACGAACACGTTCTCGCCGGCGCCTTCGCTGACAAAACCGCTGGCGTCGAGCAGCATCGCCTCGTCGTAGCCGTCGTCGGTGGCTTCCTGGTTGGCCAGGATGGAATTGGTGTAGTTGCTGACCGCCTTGGCCTGGGTCATCGTGATGTTGACATGGTGGCGGGTGTAGCTGGAGATCTTGACCCGGATACCCTTCTTCATGCCCTCTTCGCCCAGGTATGCCCCCCAGGGCCAGGCCGCAACCATCAGGTGGATGGTGTTGCCCTTGGTGCTGACGCCGAGTTTCTGCGAGCCGACCCAGGTCAGCGGGCGCAGATAGCAGCTCTCGAGCTTGTTCTCGCGCACCACCTGCGTTTGCGCCTCCATCACCTGTTCGAGCGTGAACGGGATCTTCATTCGCAGGATCTTGGCGCTGTTGAACAAGCGCTCGGTATGCTCCTTCAGCCGGAAGATCGCGGTGCCGTCCGCCGTCTTGTAGGCCCGCACGCCCTCGAAGGCGCCACAGCCATAGTGCAGCGTATGCGTCAACACATGGATCTTGGCGTCGCGCCAGTCGACCAGCTGGCCGTCCATCCAGATCTTGCCATCACGGTCGGCCATTGAAGGTGGTACTGCACTCATGGTGATTCCTTGTCTCGCGCCGCAACTGGCGCACGGGTTGTTGTCCGGGTTCGGAGGCCCGGGCCGGCAGCATGCCGCCCGATACCGCAAATCGCGATTTTACGGGGCCGGCGACCGATCGCCGTGCGCCGGCTGTGCCTCCTGCGACGGCTGCGGTCGCGTCATCTGCCAGCGCACCAGGCGGCCACCGTTGAACTCGCAGTCGACATACGAGTCGGTGTTGTCGGTCCAGCGATAGATTTCGGGCTGCACATCCTTGACCGACTGCAAGGCCCCCAGGGACCGGGTCATCGCCACCACATGCATCAGCGTCACGCCCGCTCGGAGCTTGGCATTGAGCATGACGGCACTTTCCACATAACCGATCGGGCGGTTCGCTGCGCGTTTGAGCACCTGCATCATGCGGTTGAAATGCAGCAGCGCCCACATCACGATCACGGTGAGCACGACGGCCACCCCCTGCCAGCCGAACCGGTACCAGGCCAGGGTGATGATGGAGACGCCGGCAAGCGGGACGCCGACGCGCAAAAGCAGTTGTTGCATGGCTTGAAAAGATGGTGGGCGTCGCCTGGCGACGCCTGCACGATGGACGCTCCGTCTGCCTACACCCGTCGTCGGGCCCGGCAAGCGCAAGTCCGCATTTTAAAGTCGTACGGTCGACGACCCGGGCAAAGCGCCGATCAGCTGAGTCCGCGCACCACCTCCATCGCCTGCTCGACCCGGTCCACGCCATGAATGACAAGGCCTTCGATCGGCTTGCGTGGCAGGTTGGCCTTGGGTACCACGGCGATGCCGAAGCCCAGTTTGGCGGCCTCGCGCAGCCGTTCCTGGCCGCGTGGCGCGGGGCGCACCTCGCCGGCCAGCCCGACCTCGCCGAACGCGAAAAAGCCCTTGGGCAAAGGTTTGCCGCGCAGGCTGGAGGCGATCGCCAGCATCACCGCCAGGTCGGCCGCCGGCTCGTTGATGCGCACGCCGCCCACGGCGTTGACAAACACATCCTGATCCGCGCAGGCAATGCCCGCATGGCGGTGCAGCACCGCCAGCAACATCGCCAGCCGATCCCGGTCCAGACCGACCGAGAGCCGGCGCGGACTCGGGCCGCCATCGTCGAGCAAGGCCTGGATCTCGACCAGCAAGGGTCTGCTGCCCTCGAGCGTGACCATCACGCAACTTCCCGGCACGGCGGTCTCGTGCTGGCTCAGGAAGATTGCACTCGGATTGCTGACCCCCTTGAGCCCTTTCTCCGTCATCGCGAACACGCCGATCTCGTTGACCGCGCCGAAACGGTTCTTGATTGCGCGCACCAGGCGGAAACTCGAATGCGTATCGCCCTCGAAATACAGCACCGTGTCCACCATGTGCTCGAGCACCCGCGGCCCGGCCAGCGCACCTTCCTTCGTGACATGCCCGACCAGCACGATGCAGACGCCGCTGGCCTTGGCCGCGCG
>JBFJZP010000051.1:0-9966 GCA_041622095.1 Burkholderiaceae bacterium
ACCGAGGAGTCGACGCCACCAGACAGGCCGAGGATCACCTCTTCGTCACCGACCTGTTCGCGAATCTTCTCGACCGCTTCGAGGATGTAGTCGCCCATGATCCAGTCGGCCCGGGTGCCGCAGATCTCGAGCACGAAACGCTCCAGGATGGCCGCGCCGCGTTTGGTGTGCGTGACCTCCGGGTGGAACTGCACACCGTAGAAACGCCGCTCCTCGTCCGCCATGCCGGCCACCGGGCAACTGTCGGTGCTGGCCATCAGGTGGAAACCCGGCGGCATCTCGGTGACCTTGTCGCCATGGCTCATCCAGACCTGCAACATGCCGTGGCCCATCGGCGTGGCGTAGTCCTGGATGCCTTCGAGCAGCTGGGTATGGCCATGGGCACGCACGTCGGCATGGCCGAACTCGCGCTTGTGGCTGGGCGCAACAATGCCGCCGAGCTGCACCGCCATCGCAAACATGCCATAGCAGATGCCCAGAACCGGAACACCGAGCTCGAACACCAGTTGCGGCGCGCGCAACTCATGGTCCTCGTAGGTGCTGGCATGGCTGCCGGACAGGATGATGCCCTTCAGGTTGCCGTCGCGCGCATATTCGCGCACCCAGTCGTTGCCGACGTCGCAGGGCACGACCTCGCAAAACACATGGGCTTCACGCACGCGGCGCGCAATCAGCTGGGTGACCTGGGAGCCGAAATCGAGGATCAGGATTTTCTGGTGATGCATATGTTTCTCAGCTTTGCGAGCCACCGTTCGTGCCGAATGCGAGATGCGATTGCCCGCCGGGCCGCCCCAAGCGGAATCAGCCCCGTCGGGGGGCGGCGCAATGCACGCAGTGACAAGCGTGGGGGCTCAATCTGCGCGGTAGTTCGGCGCTTCCTTGGTGATTTGCACATCGTGCACATGGCTCTCGCGGATACCCGCGGCGGTGATCTCGACGAATTCGGCGCGCTCCTGCATCTCGGCAATCGTGGCGCAACCACAATAACCCATGCTCGCGCGCACGCCGCCCGACATCTGGTACACGATCGAGACCATCGAGCCCTTGTACGGAACCCGGCCTTCGATGCCCTCGGGCACCAGCTTGTCCGCATTCGGATTGCCGGTCGTCGCTTCCTGGAAGTAGCGGTCGGCGCTGCCCTGCTGCATGGCGCCGATGGAGCCCATGCCGCGGTAGCTCTTGTAGCTGCGCCCCTGGTACAGAACAATCTCGCCCGGCGCCTCTTCGGTGCCGGCAAACATGCCACCCATCATGACCGTGCTCGCACCGGCCGCGATCGCCTTGGCGATGTCACCGCTGAAGCGGATGCCACCGTCGGCGATCAGCGGTACGCCGCTGCCCTTGAGCGCGGTTGCCACACTGTCGACAGCCATGATCTGCGGTACGCCGACCCCGGCGACGATACGCGTGGTGCAGATCGAACCCGGGCCGATGCCGACCTTGACCGCATCGGCTCCGGCCTCGACCAGCGCCAGTGCCGCGGCGCCGGTGGCGATGTTGCCGCCGACCACATCGATATGCGGATAGTTCTTCTTGACCCAACGCACCCGCTCGATGACCCCATGGCTGTGTCCATGCGCCGTGTCCACGACGATGGCGTCGACACCGGCACGCACCAGCGCCTCGACGCGCTCCTCGGTGCCCTCGCCCACGCCGACAGCCGCACCCACGCGCAACTTGCCCAGCGCGTCGCGCGCGGCATTCGGGAAACTGGTCTGCTTGGTGATGTCCTTGACGGTGATCAGGCCCTTGAGTTCAAAGGCATCGTTGACCACCAGCAGACGCTCGAGCTTGAACTTGTTCAGCAAGGCCTTGGCTTCGCTGAGCGTCGTGCCGTCGGGCACGGTCACCAGCTTGTCGCGCGGCGTCATGATCGAGCTCACCGGCGCGTCGTAACGGGTCTCGAAACGCAGATCGCGGCCGGTCACGATGCCGACCACCTTGCCGCCGTCACAGACCGGGAAACCGGACACGCCGAGTTGTTCCGACAGGTCGATCACCTGACGCACCGTATGCGTTGGCGTGATCGCGACCGGGTCGCGCAACACGCCCGACTCGTACCGCTTGACCTTGGCCACTTGCGCGGCCTGCTCCTTGGCGGACAGGTTCTTGTGCACGATGCCGATGCCACCTTCCTGGGCGATGGCAATCGCCAACCGGGCCTCGGTGACGGTGTCCATCGCGGCAGAAACCAATGGCAGGTTCAACCGGATGTTGCGGGAAAAGGAAGTCGCGAGGGAGGTGTCCTTGGGAAGGACCTGGGAGAACGCCGGAACCAACAACACATCGTCGAAGGTCAGCGCTTTGCCGAGCAGGCGCATGTTCAAAGCTCCAAATGAGGAATTGTACCCGTCGCCAGGGCCGGTCTTGCGCGGTAAACTGCGCCCATGCAATTGTTTCGCATCCTGATTGTCGCCGCCGTGAGCCTTTTCTGCGTCGCAGCGCAGGCGCAATGGCAATGGGTCGACAACGCCGGTCGCAAGGTCTTCAGCGACCAGGCGCCACCGCCCGACATTCCGCTCAAGAACATCCTCAGGCAACCGGCCAAGCCGGCCAACACCTTGGCGCCGGCACCGGCTACGGCATCGGCGGCTTCCGCGGCCGCCCCGGCACTGGCGACGGAAGACAAGGAGTTGATGGCGAAGAAAAAGAAGGCCGAGTCAGAAGCCATGGCCCGCCTCAAGGAGGAATCCGAGAGCCTGGCCAAGATCAAGGCCACGAACTGCGAAAAAGCCAAGGCCAACCAGGCCTTGCTCGACTCCGGCGTGCGCATGGCGGTCACCAATGCCAAGGGCGAGCGCGAGTTCCTCGACGACGCCGCACGTGCGGCCGAACAACGCCGCATCCGCGCCGTCATGGAAACCAACTGCAAATAAGCGCCGCACGACACGCGTCGTGACCCGCTCGCGGCTCGCAGCCACTGCTGGAATCCTGGACTGAAGTCCTAGTAACCCGCCTTGGCCCCCGGCCGACGCCGCGCAAACAATCCTGCGCCGCGTGCGCCCTGGGCTTCGAAACGCGCCCGGCGCGCCTCCTTCGGGTCGACCCGCAGCGGCCGGTAGATCTCGACCCGATCATCGGCTTGCAACACATGGTCGGCACCCCGTCGGCGACCCCAGATGCCGAAAACGATTCCGGGCTCGGCCAGCTCGGGACACTGCGACTGCAGGCCGCTGGCGCGCAGCGCATCGGCCAGCGTCGCGCCGGCGTCGAGCACCAGTGCCACCTCATGCACCACCCGCGGTCCGGGCGAATAGACCACGCAGACCCGCAGCGCCGGCTTCATGTCAAGCTCCGTAAACCTGCCCGGCGCGCTTGACGAAGGCGTCGACCATCGAGGCGGCGATGCGGTCGAACACCGGGCCGACCAGCTTGCCCAGCGTGACATTGTCGAAACCGTAGTTCAGGTTGAGCTCGACGCGGCAGGCACGCTGGCTGCCGTCGCCCAGCGGCGTGAAGCGCCAATGGCCGTCGAGCCGCGAAAACGGGCCGCTGACCAGTTGCATGTCGACTGCCTGCCCCGGCACATGGGTGTTGCGGGTGGTAAAGGTCTGGCGCACCGCGCCGATCGACATGCCGACCTCGGCCATCATGCCGCCGTCGAACTCCTCGACCACGCGTGCGTGATCGCACCAAGGCAGGAACTGCGGATACGATGCCACATCGGTGACCAACGCATACATTTCCTCGGGGTGATACCAGATCAGGACCGACTTGCTGACTGTTTTCATAGAATGCAGGACTGCGCAGGATTGTAGACAAGCCTTGTTCGCACGATTGACAACCCCATCTTGCATCCATGGCAAAAAAAAATCCTGAATCCGGCGCACAAAAGCCCGCACGTATCGCCGACAACAAGAAGGCGGCCTACAACTACTTCTTCGAAGAACGATTCGAAGCCGGTCTCGCACTGGAAGGCTGGGAGGTCAAGTCGCTGCGCGCGGGCAAGGTCCAGCTCACCGATGGCTATGTGGTGATCCGCAACGGCGAGTTGTTCCTGATCGGTTGCCAGATCAATCCGCTGGGCACCGCGTCCACCCATGTCAACCCGGACAACGTGCGGACCAAGAAGCTGCTGATGCACAAGGAAGAGATCAAGCGGCTGATCGGCAAGGTCGAGCAAAAAGGCTACACCCTGGTTCCGATCAACCTGCACTGGAAAGCCGGCAAGGTGAAATGCGACATCGCGCTGGCCAAGGGCAAGGCAGAGCACGACAAGCGCGACGTGATCAAGGACCGCGAAGGCAAACGCGAGGTCGAGCGGGCGATGAAGACCCGCCACAAGTGACGCGCGGATGCCGGCCGGCGGGCCATCACAGGCCCAGGTAAGCCTGGCGCGCCGCGGCGTCGCCCATCAATTCGGCCATTGGCGCCTGGTGCCGTACCTGGCCCTTTTCCAGCACATAGGCATAGTCCGCCACCTGCGCAGCGAAAAACAGGTTCTGCTCGGACAGCAAGATACCTACACCCTGGCGCTTGAGCGCCAGGATGCTGTGCACCATCTGCTCCACGATCACCGGCGCCACCCCTTCGGATGGCTCGTCCAGCAGCACCAGGAAGGGATTGCCCATCAAGGTGCGGGCGACGCTGAGCATCTGCTGTTCGCCGCCGCTCATGCGGGCACCCAGCCGATCCGGCATGGCGGCCAGATTGGGAAACAAGGTGTACAAGGCATCCGGCGTCCATTGCGGTACCGACGAGCCGTCGGGCCAGCGACGCGCCGGCTGGCGACCGACGTCCAGGTTCTCGCGCACCGTCAGGTCGGAGAAGATGCGCCGGTCCTCCGGCACGTAACCCAGGCCCATGCGCGCCACCACATGCGGCGCAGCGTCGGAGATGTCGTGCCCCAGGAAACGGATCTGCCCGCTGCGCCGGGGCAACAGGCCCATCAGCGCCTTGAGCAGCGTCGACTTGCCCGCACCGTTACGCCCCATCAGCGCGACCACCTGGCCGCGCCGCACCTGCAGATCGACATCGCGCAGCACCTGGGCCGCGGCGTACCAGCCACACAGATTGCGGGCCTCGAGCAGCGGCATGCTTGGGGCGCCGGTGCGATCGATCGGCTCTTTCATGCGGCGCCCGGCACTGCGGTCGCCGCCTCGAACGACTTGCCACTGCCGAAATACACCTGCTGCACCCGCGGATCCTGGCGCACGTCCTGCGGTTTGCCGTCGGCGATGACGCGCCCCTGCGCCAGCACGACGATGCGGTCGGCAAACGCAAACACCACGTCCATGCTGTGCTCGGTGAACAACACCGAAGCCCCGCTGGCATCGACCCAGCGCCGGGTCAAGGCCATCAGTTCCAGCCGCTCGGCCGGAGCCATGCCGGCGGTGGGCTCGTCCATCAGCAACAACTGCGGCCGGTTGGCCATTGCCATCGCCAGTTCCACGCGCTTGACATCGCCGTAGGACAGATCGGCACAGGTCTGCTCCGCCTGCGCCGCCATGCCAACCTGCTCGAGCAGTTGCAAGGCGTCGGTGCGGCGATGCTGGTCGGCCCGGCGCCAGAAGCGGAACACGCTGCGATCGGCGGCCAGCAAGGCCATCTGCACGTTCTCCCGCACGCTCAGCGAGCCGAAGGTCTCGGCGATCTGGAAGGTACGCCCGACACCCAGGCGGCAGATCGCGCGCGGCGAACGCCCGGCCAGTTGCCGGCCCGCCAGCCGGATCGAGCCTCGGTCCAGAGGCAACTGGCCGCTGAGCATGTTGAAAACCGTCGACTTGCCAGCGCCGTTCGGTCCGATCAAGGCCAGCAACTCGCCCTTGGCCAGCGAAAAGTCCACACCATCGACCGCCCGGTTGCCGCCGAAGGCCTTGTGCAGTCCGGCTACGGCCAGCAGTTCGGTCATGTCCACCCCCGGCGGCGCAGCAGCGCGATCACCTGGCTGACAAAGCCGGCGATGCCGCGCGGGAATACCAGCACCAGCAACAGGATGATGGCGCCGAGCAAGGCGCGCCAGAACTCCGTGCTGCGCGCCACCTGGTCCTGCAACCAGGTGAAGCTGACCGCACCCACCAAGGGGCCGGCCAGGGTTTGCACGCCGCCGAGCAGCACCATCACCAGACCGTCGATCGAGCGGCCGATACCCAGGCTGTCCGGCGCAATGCTGCCTTTGGAGAATGCAAACAAGGCGCCGGCCAAACCGGCAACCAGGCCGGCCAGCACGAATGCCAGCCATTGCACCTGCTTGACCGCGATGCCGATCGCCTCGGCCCGCAAGGGCGAATCGCGCGAGGCCCGCAATGCCATGCCGAATGGCGAGACCACCAGCCGCCACATGCCGGCCACCGCGAGCACGACCAGGGTCAGCGTGAGGTGGTAATACGCCTGTTTGTCCTGCAGCCAGTCGGCCGGCCAGACACCGGTCAGGCCGTTGCTGCCGCCGGTGAGGCCATCCCACTGGTGCACGATCGACCAGGCGATCTGTGCGAACGCCAGCGACAACATCGCCAGGTAGACACCGGACAGGCGCACGCAGAACCAGCCGAACAACACCGCCCCGACGCCGGCCAATAACGGCCCGCCGAACAAGGCGGACTCCATCGGCCAGCCCATACGAGTGACCAGCAGCGCCGCACCGTACGCGCCCAGTCCGAAATAGGCGGCATGGCCGAACGACACCATGCCGCCGGGGCCCATCAGGAAATGCAGGCTGGCAGCGAACAAGGCCGCCGTCAGCAGGTCGATCGCCAGGATCGTGGTGTAGGGCGAATCCGGCGTCAGGCGCGGCAACAACACCAGTGCGACCAGCAACACCCCGATCGCCAGCGTCTGCCATCGGCCAGCGCGCTGCAGCGGCGGCTCGGACGCACCGGCGCTGCGTACCATGGACGGCGCCCGACCCAGCAGGCCCCAGGGACGCACGATCAGCACTACCGCCATCACCAGGAACTCCACCACCAGCGTCAGGCTGGAGAACGAAATCTCCTGGCCCCACCAGGTCACGGTGCCCAGGCCGACACACAAGGCCTTGACCACGCCGATCAGCAGCGCCGCCAGATAGGCCCCGCCGAGCGAGCCCATGCCACCGACCACCACCACGACAAAAGCGTCGCCGATAGTCGCCATGTCAAGGCCCAGGCTGGCCGGCTCGCGCGGTAGTTGCAGCGCACCACCGAATGCCGCCAGCATCGAGCCGAGCGCAAACACGCTGGTGAACAACCAGGCCTGGTTGACCCCCAGCGCCGACAACATCTCCCGGTCCTGCGTTGCGGCGCGCACCAGCGTGCCCCAGCGGGTGCGGTGCAGCAGCAACCACACCAGCGCCAGCACCAGCGGGCCCACCAGGATCAGGAACAGGTCATAGGTGGGAAAGGCTCGGCCCAGGATGGGAACCGCACCGGACAGGCCGGGTGCACGCGGCCCGAGCAGGTCTTCCGGCCCCCACCACCACAAGGCGGCATCCTTGAAGATCAGTACCAGCGCAAACGTGGCCAGCAACTGGAACAACTCCGGCGCGCGGTAGATCCGGCGCAACACCAGCAGTTCGACCGCAGCACCCAGCACACCCACCAGCAAGGCCGCCAGTAGCAGGCTGGGCCAGAACCAGGCATCGGCACCGAGATGATCGACCAGCGACCAGGCAATGTAGATGCCCAGCATGTAGAAGGAGCCGTGCGCAAAATTGACAATCCGGGTGACGCCAAAAATCAGCGACAGCCCGGCGGCCACCAGGAACAACGAGGACGCCCCGGCCAGGCCATTGAGCAATTGCACCAGGAACGCCGACAGGCTCATCGCGGCAGGACCGATCGTGGGTGCGCTTCAGCCGGCGCGTGCCGGCGCCTGGCCGCAAGCGCAGGGCCCGGCGCTTGGCAAGGTCAAACCGATCAGTCGGCCGGGCGCCATTTGCGCACGTCCGCGTCCGACGGCAACACACTGGCACCGTCGATGTAACGGTAATCGACCATCACGCCCTTGCCCTTGTCGTTGCGGGTCTTGCCGATGAAGGCGCCCATCGTCGACTGGTGGTCGATGGCCCGGTAGGTGATCTTGCCAAAGGGCGTGGTCACCTGCAGTCCGGCGAAGGCATTCACCAGCTTCTCGGTGTCGGCGCCACCGGCCTTTTGCATGCCGGCGGCCAGCGACAGGATGGTGCTGTAGCCGATCACCGCACCCAGGCGGGGATAGTCGTTATAACGCTCATGGTAGGCCAGAAAGAAGGCCTTGTGTTCCGGCGTCTGGATGCCGTACCAGGGGTATCCGGTCACGATCCAGCCGTCGGGCGTCTCGTCGCGCAACGGGTCCAGGTATTCCGGCTCGCCGGTCAGCAGGCTGACCACCGGGCGCGACTGGAACAGGCCGCGGGTGTTGCCTTCGCGCACGAAACGCGCCAGGTCGGAGGCAAACAACACATTGAAGATCGCATCGGGCTTGGCATCGGCCAGCGCCTGCGTCACGCTGCCGGCATCGATCTTGCCCAGCGGCGTCGCCTGCTCGGCCACGAACTCCACATCCGGCTGCGCGGCCTTGAGCAGTTGCTTGAAGGTCGTGGCGGCGGACTGGCCGTATTCATAGTTGGGGTAGACGATGGCCCAGCGCTTCTTGCCCAGCTTGGCCGCCTCCGGCACCAGCATTGCCACCTGCATGTAGGTCGATGCACGCAGGCGGTAGGTGTAGCGATTGCCGTTTTGCCAGACGATCTTGTCGGTCAGCGGCTCGCTGGCCAGGAAGAACACCTTGCGTTGCTTGGCGAAATCGCCGACCGCCAGGCCGATATGCGACAGGAAGGTTCCCGCCAGCACGTCGACACGTTCGCGCGACACCAGCTCTTCGGCGGCACGCACCGCATCGCCCGGATTGGCGTTGTCGTCGCGCACGATCAACTCCAGCTTGCGACCCTTGACGCCACCGGCCGCATTGACCTGCGCAATCGCCAGCTCCATGCCCTTCTTGTAGGGCTCCAGGAACGCCGGCTGCGCCTTGTAGCTGTTGATCTCGCCGATCCGGATCGGGCTCTGGGCTTGGGCCGACATGCCGGCAAGAACCAGGGGTGCCGCCAGCGCGGCGCGAAGCACACTACGTCGAATACGCATCAGGGTTCCATTCCTTTCCATATCTGCAGGTCAGACGGTTTCGCGACCCGCACGTTTGCGCTCATGCTCCTTGAGGTAACGCTTGCGCAGGCGGATGCTCTTCGGGGTGATTTCCACCAGTTCGTCGTCCTCGATGAATTCCACCGCGTACTCCAGCGTGAGCTGGATCGGCGGCGTGATCTTGATCGCGTCTTCCTTGCCGCTGACGCGGAAGTTGGTCAGCTGCTTCATGCGCACCGCGTTGACGATCAGGTCGTTGTCGCGGCTGTGAATGCCGACGATCATGCCCTCGTACACCGGGTCGCCGGCCTTGACGAACATGCGGCCGCGGTCGTCGAGCTTGCCCAGCGCGTAGGTGACGATCTCACCGTCGTCCATGCTGATCAACACGCCGTTCTTGCGGCTTTCGATGTCGCCGCGATAGGCTTCGTAGCCGTCGAAGATGTTGCTGGCCAGGCCGGTGCCGCGGGTCAGGTTCAGGAATTCGTTCTGGAAACCGATCAGGCCACGTGCCGGAATGCGGTACTCCAGCCGGACCCGGCCGCGGCCGTCCGGCTCCATGTTGATCAGGTCGCCCTTGCGCAGACCCAGCGCCTGCATCACGCCGCCCTGATGGCCTTCTTCGATGTCGACCGTCAACATCTCGATCGGCTCGTGTTTCTCGCCGTTGACCATCTTGAACACCACGCGTGGCTTGGACACCGCCAGCTCGTAACCCTCGCGGCGCATGTTTTCCAGCAGGATGGTCAGGTGCAGTTCGCCACGACCGCTGACCTCGTAGATGCCGTCCTCGTCGGTATCGCTCACGCGCAGCGCCACGTTGGCCTGCAGTTCGCGGTCGAGCCGGTCGCGCAACTGGCGGCTGGTGACGAACTTGCCTTCACGGCCGGCCAGCGGCGAGTTGTTGACGCAGAAGTTCATCGTCAGC
>JBFJZP010000052.1:0-9801 GCA_041622095.1 Burkholderiaceae bacterium
CGACCAGTGCACGTCCTGCAACATGCCGTGCGATGGTTTGTCGACCGGCATGCCGAAGTCATGCGCGAAGCGCTGATTCCAGGCCTGCTGCAGATCTCGCGCCGCCAGCGTGCCGGCCACCAGCTGCCGCTCCAGATCGAAGCGCATCATGATGTGCAGGTTGTAATGCACCTCGTCGGCTTCGGTCCGGATGAAGCCCGGCTGCACCCGGTTCACGGTGGCGTAGAAGTCGTCCGGCGAGCGCAGCTCGAAGTTGCCGAACTGGCTGTCCATCCGGCGCCAGAGCCAGGCGGTGAACGGCCGCGAGCGGCCCAGCTGGTTCTCGTAGATGCGGCTCTGGCTTTCGTGCACCCCCATCGACACGCCCTGCCCGGTCGGCAGGAAAAGTTGTTGCGCGCCAATACCTTGCTCGTAGCATGCGTGCCCGGTCTCGTGGATGGTCGAATACAGGCAGTTGAACGGGTCGCCCTCGACCACACGCGTCGTGATGCGCACATCGTTGCCGGATCCGGACGAGAACGGATGCACTGCCAGGTCGAGCCGGCCACGTTTCCAGTCGAATCCGAAGGCATCTGCGACCTCACGCGCCAATGCCAATTGCCCCGCCTGGGGGTAGCTCCCGGCCAGCGCCCGGGGCTGGATGTCGGACCCCAGCACTCGCTCGCGCAGCGCCACCAGGCGCGGGCGCATGCGGTCGAACATGGCGCCGATACCGGCTGCCGTGGCACCGGGCTCGAAGCCGTCGAGCAGGGCATCGTAGGCATCGTCGCCGAAGCCACCCGCAGACAAGGCACTGCCCTCCTCGCGCTTGAGGCGCAACACCTGCTCCAGCGTGGGCAGGAATCGCGCCACGTCGTCATTGGCCCGGGCATCCGCCCAGACCCCTTGCGCCACCGAGGTCACCCGCGCGATTTCCGTCGCAAGCCGCACCGGAATGCAGGCACTGCGCTTCAATGTGCGCCCGATCAGTTCCAGCACACGCTGCTGCGCCGCATCCCCAGGCTGCACCTGCGCCAGCCAGTCGCCGATACGCGGGTCGGTGCGCCGGCCATGCAGCAGTCCTTCGATCGCCGCCATTTCCTCGCCCCGCTGCTCTGCGGCGCCCCTTGGCATCATGGTTTCCTGGTCCCAACCCAGGCGGCCGGCAATCTGCTCCAGCGCGCCGGTCTCACGTTGAAACGCCATCAATTCGGCCAATGCAGTCATGAATGCTTTCGTTAAAGTGGGAATCCGGCAATTGAACCCGAAGCCGGCCGGCTGCGCAAACCACTGCAACCATATCCGCACACGCGATGACGGCGCTGAGCTGCGATCGAAGCCGGTGCGCGCAGTTTGCAACCCGACGCGTCGCAAGACCCGGGACGGCCCCGGCTGAACCTTTGCACTTCACGACAATCTACCGACATCCCTGCGCATCCACGAACAAGGCCTGGCCACTTGAACAACGCACTCGTCCTGGGGCCATTGGCCCTTCCCTACAGCCTGTTGCTGCTTTACGCGGTGGTCGCATCCGGCCTGTACGTCGGCCATCGCAGCAGTCGCAAGACTGGCGTCGCGGTCGAGCCGATGCTCTGGAAGTCCTTGCTCGTCGGATTGCTCCTGGCCCGGTTCGCCTTCGTCTGGGAATTTCGCGCGGCGTATCTGGCCTCGCCGCTGAGCATGCTCGATATCCGCGATGGCGGCTGGAATGCCATCGCCGGGTTCGTCGGCGCCTGGTTGTTCGCGCTCAGCCTGTACGGCCGCCGCCCGGCCTTGCGCAAGCCGATGCAGGCCGCCCTGCTCACCGGCTCGCTGCTCTGGCTGGCTGGGTCGATCGCCTTGTCGCTGCGCCCCGACACCGGGCAGGAGATGCCGGCGCTGGGTTTCACATCACTGACCGGCCAGACAGTGCAACTCGTCGAATTCAAGGGCAAACCCACCGTCGTGAACCTGTGGGCCAGCTGGTGCCCGCCATGTGTACGCGAAATGCCGGTGCTCCAGCAAGCCCAGGTCGACCAGCCGGATGTGAACTTCGTATTCCTGAATCAGGGTGAATCGCCCGACAAGGTCGGCCCGTGGCTACAGGCGCGCAACCTGACCCTGGGCAATGTCCTGCTCGACCCGACCCGGACCGCCGGCGCTGCATTCCAGCAAAGCGCACTGCCGATGACGCTGTTCTTCGACGCCGATGGCCGGCTGGTCAGCACGCGTATCGGCGAATTGTCGAACGCGACGCTGGCCGAACGGCTCGGCGCCGCACGACAACCTTGAGGCTGATCCGCAGCGGACAACTGGGGCATCACGCCAAGGCCGCCGGATCGACGCCAACCTGGGTCACATCAGCGCCTGCGTTCTCGGATCGGGCTGCCCCGCAAAGTACTTCGCCAATGCCTGGTCCCAGATCGGCCACTCCGGCTTGGCGAGCTGGAACAGGGTCCAGCAGGAGCGCAACTTCAAATCGTCGGGCGAGCCCATGATCTGCAGCGCGGTCTTGCCATTGACGGCCAGCAGCAAACGCGTGCACTCCACCAGGCGTTGACCGAGGACCGGGTGGTCGATGTAGGCCAGCGCCTCGTCTCGCGACGAGATGCCGTAGCGCTGCGCCATCGGGCTGCGGCCGAGTTCCTTGAGTTGCGGAAAGACGAACCACATCCAGTGGGTCTCCTTGCGGCCGGCGCGCAGCTCATCCAGCACCCGGCCGTAGACAGATGCCTGCGCATCCACGAAGCGCTGGAGCTTGAATGGATCCGTCATCATCCGGGCCTGGTCTGCCAGCCGGTGGCTGAAACCGGCCGGCCTGCTGTTACCACCCGCACCTGGCGCAAGGCCTGCTCGTCGCCATCGACCTTGTCGATCTTGTCCACCGCCCTGGCGCGCTCGTCGGCATCCGCCTGCGGCTCCTCATGGCCGGGCACCACTTGTGGTGCCAGTTGCAGCACCGCCTCGATCGGAAAATGATCGGAGCCGATCGTGCGCAAGCGGGCCAGCGACACCACCGTGAAGTCGGCGGAGCAAAAGACATGGTCCAGTGGCCAGCGCAGGAACGGGTAACGCGCATGGAAGGTGTTGAAGATGCCGCGACCGATGCGGATGTCCAGCAGGCCGCTCAGATTCTGGAACAGGCGCGTCGTCGCCGACCAGGCCACATCGTTGAGGTCGCCCATCACCACCGCCGATCGGACCGGACGGTCTTGCGCCGTGGCCACCAGCAGCAACTCGGCGTCGCGCTCCGCGGCACTGGGGTTCTCGGTCGGGCTGGGTGGTGCAGGATGCAGGCAATGCAGCTGCACCAGCCGGCCGGAACGCAGGCGCACCTCGGTGTGGATCGAGGGCACATCCTGCTGCACCAGGAAATGCACCTGCGGGTTCACCAACGGCAGGCGGGACTACAGATGCATGCCATAGAGATTGTCCAGCGGATGCTTGACGGTATGCGGATACTGCTTTTCCAGCACGCTGAGCTGGTCCTGCCACCAGCGATCCGTCTCCACCGTCAGCAACACGTCCGGCTTGCGCGCACGCACCAGTTGCAGCAAGGCATCGGCTTGGCGGTTGGTCATCAGCACATTGCTGACCAGCAGCGCCAGGGTGTTGTCCGGATCCGGTTCGATGGCCTGACGTACCTGCACCGGGTACCAGGCGGTGTACGGGGCAATTCGCACCAACTGGTAGACGATACTGGCAGCGAGTGCGCCCATCAGCCACCGGTCCCAGGGTTCTTGCCAGCCGACCAATGCCCCATATACCAGCAGCACGGCACCACCGATCACCGCGATCTGCACGCGCGGAAAATCGAAACCCCGGACCCACCAGGCGTCGAGACGCAAGATCGGCAGCAAGGTCCAGATGACGACACAGACAGCGGTCAGGGCGACCAACCAGTGCAGGATCATGGTTCAAACATTGTTGTCGCATGTTAACGGCGCCGCATACCCCGACACGACGCCATGTCCGCCGGGCCATCCGGGACGGCAACCCGCCCTTGCACCTGAGCAGGACCCTGCGCCGAGGCGAATCCGGCCCGGGCGGCTTGCCTGGTGTCGCGTACCGATCTGTGGATACCGCGGCGGCGGGCTTTAGGGGCAACGCTAAGTGATTGATCCGAAAGGAATATAATCTTGCACCTCGCGCCGGTCCGGACCCCTGGCCCTGTACCGGCGACACCACCCCATACGCACTGCCCGCGCAAGCACCCGCGCCGCGTGCCTATGCAGTACCTGGCAACGGGTTTGCAACCATCGAAAGTTCTGCTTGAAAGACCACTACGCAGCCCTGGGCGTCAGCAGTGCGGCCACACTGGCCGAGATCAAGAAGGCTTTTCGCCAGCAGGCCGCGTTGCATCACCCGGACCGCAATGCGGCCGAAGGTGCCGCTGCCCGGTTCCGCGCGGTGCAGGAGGCCTACGACATCCTGGCGGACGACGACAAACGCACCGCCTACGACAACAACCGCAAACGCAACCTGCTGGACAACCCGCTGGACACCGCCAGCGAAATCTGGACGGCTTATTTCAACCGTCTGATCTGAAGAGAACGCCACCATGCATCTGTCACCCTTTTTCCATCAATTGCGCTCCGCCTACGTCGCCGAAATCGAGGACCTGAGCCATGACTCGGACGGCGCGTTCATCCTGCAGCAGCGCCTGGCGCAACGGCGCGGCGAACTGGAGTTCCTGGTGCACATGCTGGAACTGAGCCCGGAGATGGTGGCGGTGGTATTGCACAAGGCTTTTGTCTTCAACAAACCCCTGGCCATGCAGCAGGTGCTGGCATGCGAACCCGAGGACTTGCCCGAGTGGGACAGTTTGCAGGAGGCGGTCTCGGTCGCGCCATGGGCACAGGCGATGGTGCGCACGATTCGTGCGCAAGCCGCCGGCGACTGGTTCATGACCGTGGCAGCCGCCGCAGAATTCATGCTCGGCATGGCCAGCGCGGCCACTGCTGCGCCGGACACGGACCAGGATGATGCGGACGGCGAACAGGATGACGACGGTGGCGCCGACCTGGCCTACCTCTCGGCCGACGACGATATCGGCGCAGGTTCAGCCAGCGACCGCGAAGCGGCTGGCGCCGACTGGATGGCCGAGCAGGGATTCGACCGCAAAGACTGAGCCAGCCACACGACGTCCACCCAGAGCACCCGATCGCACCATGAACCACCTAGCCCTGATCGAAAAAACCCGCAGCCTGATCGCCGCGGGCGACATCTCCGGCGCCGAATCCGCCCTGACCGAACTGGCCGACACCGATGGCGATGGCGCCCTGGTGGTGGTGCTGGAGCAACTCGAGCCCAAGGACATCCTGGCGGTGATCCGCGAATACGACCAGTCCCGCGAGTCGATCATCAACCTGCTGGTAACGCCGGCCCAGTTCGCCCGCGCGATGGTGATCGAGAAGCAGTACAAGGACCTCACCCATACCCACCTGCGCGGCATGGTGAACTCGGTACTGTTCCGCGACGAGGCGGACCCGGTGGAGTTCCTGACCGCCATCGGCGACCTGGAGGGTGGCAGCGAGGCGCTGGCCAACTACTTCACCGAAAAGTGGAGCCGCATCGAGGCATTCGCCCGCTCTGGCAGCTTCGACACCGCCGAGGAAGATGGCGAGATATTGTCCGAGACCGCGCTGTATGCGTCGGCCTACGCCAAGCCGCGGGTCGACCTGGACGAAGTGGCCGACCAGGACTGGATGCAACTGGCATGGTTGCTGCGGTACGAAAACCCCGACCTGTTCATCGAGATGTTGCTGGTGCTGCGTGCCAAGGCGCAAGCCTTCGACCTGGGCCTGGACGCCGACGAGGAAGCGCCGGAAGACGATGGCAAGGTCGAGACCGGCGACACCGACCGCGGCGGCAGCACACCGGCGGCGCGTGACGACGACGAAGAGTCCGCCATCTGAACGCGACCCAAGCACGATCTTCAAGCCGAATGACACCACCCGCCTGCGCCATGCAAAGCCAGCCGCAACCCACCACCCAGACCGTCGCCGTGTTCGACCGGCGCCCGTTCTTCGAGAAGGCGCTGCACCATGGAGTGCAGCACGGCATCATCGCGGCCGCGCGGCTGGACGGCATGCGCCAGGAGGCGCCCAAGGGCATGGTGCAGATTGCGCGCTACTTCGGCACCGAGTTCCTGCGCCCCGACCTGGAGCTGGCAAAAGAACGCATGGTCAACCTGATCAGCCTGTATCTGGAAGATTCGAGCAACGGCGACCTGAACACAGCCGCGCAGGCCTTGCGCGACCACTCGCTGCTGTCGCGCTCCAAGGGCGGGTCGGACATGCTCAAGGCCTTGATCTCGATGCCGCAAAGCAGCCACTTCGGCATGCAGGAGCGCGCCGGTTTCCGCGATGAACATATCCCGCTGCTGGCCAAGTGGACGCTGCGCAGCCTGGCCGACTACCGGGCGGAAAAGGCCCGGCGCACCCACACCGTGCTGCTGGTCGACGCCGCCAGCTGGCTGGCCGGGCAGCTGGACCTGGATGCGGACGAACTCGCCGACGCCGGTGTGGATGCAGAAGCCGTCATCCGCTCCGCGTTGCTGGCGCAGCTGAACCGCCAGCGCAGCCTGCCGGACTGGCCGACGCTGGAGAAATGGGTGACGGCGCTGCGCAAGAAACACACACCGCAATCCCTGGCCAATGGCCAGGCAGTCGACATCCGTTTGCCGAAAGACCTGCCGGAGCCTTTGCAACCGGTGGTCGAGCAGGTGCGCCAAAGCCTGCTGGCCGACCTGCCACGCCTGCTCGATCCGGCCCTGCCGGTGCGCCGGCTGCTGACCCAGACTCCGGCCTTCGTCGGGCGTTATTTCTGGCGCGAGGACGCGTTGGCCGAGGTCGACCATTTCGAACGGCAGAATTCCGCCGTCTGGGACAAAGCCACCGGCGGCCACCATGACGACAGTTCGCTGCTGACACTGTTCCTGCGCATTGCCGCCGGCAGCAGCCACGCCACCCTGCTCACCGTCGGCACCGCCAACAGCCTGATTCGCAAGATCCGCAAGTCCGGCATCGACCGCGAGTTGCCGCGCCTTTTCATCCGCGAACACGCGCCACTCGCGTTGCAGGACGATTACATCCACCTCTGGGACAGCTTCGCCGAAGAAGCCGAAGCCACGCTGCGCAGCGACTTGCCCCATGCCAGCCAGGACGCGTTGGCGCTGCTGCGCCGCGAGTGCAACCTGAGCGACTGAGCGGCCAAAAGGCCGCGCGGTACGACACACGGCGCTGATACAAGCAGCGACAACTCTGCGCACAGTCCCCCGCTAATATGGACGCGAGGGAGGTGCGCCATGATCAAGTCCATGATGTTGCTGATGCTCGCGTTCACGCTGGGCGGGAACGCACTGGCCGATGTCTACAAGTGCAAGGGGACAGACGGCAAGACGATTTATGCCGACGAGCCGTGCGGACGGCATGCAACCCGGTTGTCCAACCTGGAGGCCAACACCTTGCCCGCCATCCCGGTGACCCGGCCGCAGCCGCCGGCACCATCTGCCATGCAGGGCACCGCGCAATCGCAGGATTCGCAGGCCGCTGCCGCCCCGTCCCGCTTCGTCGCCAATGCCACCGAATGCGATCGTGCCCGGCGTAACGCCGACACCACGGCGAGCAGCTTCACCGCGGATCCGAAACGGGTCGAACTTGCCGAACGCGAGGTGAATATCGCCTGTTTCGGCAGCGCCAGGGCCGGCGAAATCGAGCAGTCGCGCGCCGGCGCGACCCGGGTGATCATCCATGACCCGCGGCCGGTGCTGCATCCCCCGCGCTTCATCACCCATTGCCTTGGCGCCTGGTGTTTCGACGACCTGGGGGGCCGGCATCCGCGGCTGCGTCCCTGACATGCGTCGGGCCGGATACGGTAGCCTGTTTAATCCGGCAGCGCAGGACGACTTGGCTGCATGGCGATCTGGCGGCATGCGCATGAGGAATTGCAGCGCCTGATCGGACGCCAGGCGCGCACCGCTCCCCTGGTCACCGGTCGCACCTTGGCGCGGACCGTGCTCGCCGATTGGCCGTTGCGCCGGGAGCCGATGTTGCAGGCAGGCAAATTCTGCATCCGTACCCGGGACCTGGCCGAATCCGTCGCGATGCGCGAAGGCAGCGACTCCACCATGGTGCCCGGTCCCTGAAGGGACTGCTCGACGCCGGTTTGCGCCCGCAGCGCGGCAGCTTGACGCTGGCGTTCTGCAACCTGGCCGCATTCGACCGTTTCGACGCCACACAGCACGATGCGTCGCGTTTCACCGACGAAGATCTGAACCGCCAGTGGACCGATATGACAACTGCGTGCTGGTGATGGCATCGGCCCAGCAGGCGCGCGTCGGCGTCACGGTGGTGCGGTACGCGCGGCGCAAAGTGCTCTGAAATCTGGTGGGAGCCGATGCAAACCGATAATGCGCGGCATGAGAATCAACCTCGTCACCCCATTCGCCGAGAAAGACGCCGTCAAGGCCCTGGGCGCCCGCTGGGACCCGGCCAAGAGGGTCTGGTACATCACCGACGTCGCAGATCTGAGCCCGTTCGAACGCTGGATCCCTGATCTGAACGCGGCCATCAGTGGCGCAACCGCTGAACCGGCCGGCCGGCCGAATAACCGCAACCCCCCGGCCACCGGCTCCTCGGCCCGGCCTGTCGCGCGCAAGCCGGTGGCGATGGACGTAGCCCATTGCGGCTGTCCGGTGCTGCCGTGGGAGCCGTGCGTGCATAGCCCCTCATCCAACCCGACCTGACCGTTTCCACCCCACCGCTCGGCCGACGCATCAAACGACATACGGCCCGCGCGTCGTCGCATACGGCCGGCACTAACCGTTGCTGAAACAGCACGCGGACAGGTTTCTAAGGCCTCCCGAAAAAAAACCTGTTGATTTCCACAGTGGTTTTCATATACTGTACAGAACGACAGTAAATGAACCCCTGGAGGTGAACAATGGACAACGTTGAATGGATCGCCCGCTGCTCCGCCCGGCTGCATGCCCAATGGCCTCGGCTGGCGCGGGCGGAACGCGACGAGGTCGCCCGCGACCTCTGGTCGGAGCTTCGCTGGCAACAAAGCGAACCCGAGGCCGCCGTGGTCGAGTGGTTGGGCCAGGGCATCCCGGCGCCGGTGGGGAGGAACGCGGCATGAAACACCGTTATTACCCACCGGTGGCCAACACACGCCTGTGGCGCCTGACCGATACCTTGCCGGGACGCAAGCTGATCGCCGCACTCTGGGCCTGGATGTAACCCGAGCCCGCCTGCCCGACGCCAGCGCCGGTCAATAGGTCAGCGCGGTCGACTTGCCCCAGAACACCCGGTATGCGAATACCGTGTAGGCAATGATCACCGGCAGCACCACGGCCACGCCATAGAAGATCACCATCAAGGCCTCGGGCGAACTGGCCGATTGCCAGATCGTGATGCGGTCGATCACCAGCCAGGGAAACAGGCTGTAGGCCAGTCCATAGAACGCCAGCAGCATGATGCCGATGGTGCCGGCAAACGGTACCGCAATACCGTACTGGTTGTCCTGCGCCAGCCGCGTCGGCAACCGGCGCAGGCTGCGCGCAATCAGCACGAACAGGGTCAAGGTCATCAAGGGAATCGGCAGCAGCGTCACCAGGTTCGGAAAGCTGAACCACTTGTCGAAGATGCGCGTGCTGACCCAGGGTGTCACTACCGAGATCGCCGCAATTCCCAGCGCCGTCAGCCACAAGCTGCCTGGTGGCGCCCTTGATGACGAAGGTATCTGTCTATATCATGATCCGCATGATGTTTTCGGTCTTTAACCACGAGTACATATTCGCACAACTGGATTGGGGCAGGCTGGTCGTGCCAATGTCTA
>JBFJZP010000053.1:0-9791 GCA_041622095.1 Burkholderiaceae bacterium
CCTATGGCCTGGTCAACCGCGGCGAGCCCAAGGCCGAAATCGACCGCAAGGTTCGCGAGGCGGCCGGGACCCTGGAACTGGCGCATCTCCTCGACCGGCGGCCCTCGCAGCTTTCGGGTGGCCAGCGCCAGCGCGTCGCGATCGGGCGCGCCATCGTGCGTGCACCCAAGGTGTTCCTGTTCGACGAACCCTTGTCGAACCTGGACGCGGCGCTGCGTGGCCAGACCCGGATCGAAATCGCCAGCCTGCACCGCGACCTGGGCGCAACGACGATTTATGTGACACACGATCAGGTCGAGGCGATGACGCTGGCCGATCGGGTCGTGGTGCTGCGCGACGGGTTGATCGAGCAGGTCGGTTCGCCGCTGGAACTCTACGACCGCCCGGCCAACAAGTTCGTCGCGCAGTTCATCGGTACGCCGCAGATGAACATGGTCGACACCAAGGCCTTGCCGGAGTTGGCGGCGATCGTCGGCGCGGCCGAGTCGACCGACGGTTTCCTCGGCGTGCGGCCGGAGCATGTGAGTGTCGTGCCCGCCGGTCAGGGCCGCTTGCAGGCCAAGGCGGAGCTGGTGGAGTCACTCGGTTCGGACACGCTGATCTATGCCCATGTCGGCGCCAAGGGCCAGGGGGCGCAACTGGTGGCGCGGCAGAACACCCGCACCACTGTGCGCCCGGGCGACATGGTCGGCCTGGACATCGAGCCCAACCAATTTCACCTGTTCGACCGTAACGGCAAGGTCGTCACCCGGCGCGACACCGCGGTTGCGGCTTGAAGGGGCCGACCCATCACGCCATGAATACCATCCTGCATATCGGACTGGGATCGTTCCATCGCGCGCACCAGGCCGCCTACCTGAACGAACTGCACAAGAGCGGCGACACCAGTTGGTCCATCACCGGCGGCAACATCCGCGACGACATGGCACCGGTCCTTTCGGCGCTGATCGCCCAACACGGCGCCTACACGCTGGAGACGGTGGATCCGGCCGGCGAACGGCGTTATGAACGTATCGGCGCGATCCAGACCGTCTTGCCGTTCGACCCGGAACTGCGCGGCCTGATCCAGGTCGGCGCGGACGACAACACCCGCATCATCTCGTTCACCGTCACCGAGGCGGGTTATTACCTGGACGGCCGGCACCAGCTCGACCTGCGCCACGACGACCTGCGCGCCGACATCGAGCAAGGGACCTGCCGAACGATTTATGGCGCGCTCACAGCCATCCTGCGCGAACGACTGGCGCGCGGCGGCGCGGCCGTCACCTTGCTGAACTGCGACAACCTGCGCAGCAACGGCGTGCGCGTGCGTGCGGCATTGCTCGAGTTCCTGACCCGCCGCGGCGAACAGGCGCTGCATGCATGGGTCGGCAGCCGCACCAGTTGCCCCGACTCGATGGTGGACCGGATCACGCCCCGTCCGCCTCCGGAGCTGGCCGAGCGGGTACTTGCGGCCACCGGCTGGGCCGATCAGGCACCGGTGATGGGCGAGGACTTCATCCAGTGGGTGATTCAGGACAACTTCATCGCCGGGCGACCGGCCTGGGAGCGTGTCGGCGCCCAGTTGGTCGACAGCGTGCATGATTTCGAGGAGGCCAAGATCCGGATCCTCAATGCCACCCACAGCTGTGTCGCCTGGGCCGGCGCCTTGCGTGGCCTGTCCTTCATCCACGAGGACATGGCCGACCCGGTCATTCGGCAGATGGCGTTCGACTATGTGACGCAGGATGTCATCCCCTGCCTGGACACTGCGCAGCGGCCGAGCCGGATCGACCTGGCCGGCTACCGCGACAAGGTGCTGGCGCGCTTCGGCAATCCGCATGTGTGCGACACGAACCAGCGCGTGGCGATGGACGGTTTCTCGAAGATCCCCGGCTTCATCGTGCCCACCTTGCGCGAACGCATCCAGGCGAATGCGCCGCTGGACGCCAGTGCGATGTTGCCGGCGCTGTTCTTCACGTTCCTGCAGCGCTGGCATAACGGGGGCCTGGCATTCGAATACCAGGACAGCGCAATGGACGTGGACGCGGCCCATGCGATGTTCGAGTCGGCGGATCCGCTGGACGCGTTCTGCCGCCATCCGATGTTGTGGGGCCCGCTGGCCGGCAACGCGACGCTGAGCACGGCCATCCGCGGCGCAGCGGCGAAGCTGGAGCAGCTCCTCGCAGGCTGACACCATGTGCCGCTTGCCGCCAGTCGTCGCATCGCCGGACTTGCGCGGCCAGCGCAGTGCTGGCACGCGACCCGCGCCGGCGCCTGGCATCGCGGTAAGCTTGGCCTGGACGGCACTTTGCCGACGCGAAGCCATTGCCGGCAGCCGTGCTGCAGCAACCGTGCCGAACGCGGAAACAGGAGGTTGAATTCATGAGCATCGCGCGAATGCAGCCACATGCGCCCGAACTCGAACACGAAACGGCACGCAGTACCAACCTGGGTTACGAACCGGTGGGCCGTTTCGGCAGCGTACGCTGCCTGCAACACGGCGTTCCCAACCCGCTGGTGCGCTGGCACTACCACGAGGAATACGAGTTGCACCTGATCGTGGCCACCCGCGGCAAGGTCTTCGTTGGTGACTACATCGGCACCTTCGAGCCCGGACACCTGGTACTGACCGGCCCGCGCCTGCCACACAACTGGATCTCGTCCGACCTGCCGCCCGAGGGGGTTGCGCTGCGCGACATGGTGCTGCAGTTCGCGGACACGCCGTTTCGGCAATGCGCCACGCTGCTGCCTGAGCTGACCGAGGTGTTGCCGCTGCTCGAGCGTGCGCGCAACGGCATCGAGTTTTTCGACATCAGCGACGACGTGCGCAAGCGACTCGACCGGATCCGGGAATCGGACGGACTCAAGCGCCTGGGCGAATTCGTCGAGTTGTTGTCGCTGCTGGCGCGTTGCACCGACTTTCGCCTGTTGTCCAGTGTGCAACTGCAGAGTTTCGACGACGACGAGGCCCTGGCCAAGATCAGCGGCATCGTCGACTATCTGAACGAGCATTACTGCGAGCCGTTCTCGATGGCAGAGTTGTGCCAGCGTGTCGACATGTCCGAGAGCAGCTTCTCGCGTTATTTCCGCCGGGCCACCGGCAACACCTTCACCAACTTCGTGAACCAGCTGCGGGTGCACAAGGCCTGCCTGCTGCTGATGGAGACCCAGCGCCAGATCTCCAGCATCTGTTATGACGCCGGCTTCAACAACGTGGCCAACTTCAACCGCCGCTTCCTGGAGGTCAAGGGAATGACGCCGAAGGAGTTCCGCCAGCAAGCCCTGGCGCGGTTCGGGCGCAGCGCCTGAGACCCGCCGGCATGTACCTCGGCATCGACCTCGGCACATCCGGCATCAAGTTGCTGCTGCTGGCGCCCGACCATGCAGTGGTGGCGGAAACATCGGTCGCCTTGTCGCTATCGCATCCCCACCCGCAGTGGTCGGAGCAGGATCCGGCGCAATGGTGGCAGGCCTTGTGCGACGGCATGCAGGCGCTGCGGGCCAGCCATGCGCAGGCCCTGCGCCAGGTGCGCGCGATCGGCCTGTCCGGCCAGATGCACGGCGCGGTGCTGGTCGACACCCGGGGCGAGGTCTTGCGGCCGGCGATGCTCTGGAACGACGGCCGCAGCATGGCGCAATGCGAACAGATGACGCGTGAGTTGCCGGACCTGGCCAGGCTGAGCGGCAACCTGGCCATGCCCGGCTTCACCGCACCGAAGCTGGCCTGGCTGCGCCAGCATGAGCCCGCGGTGTTCGAGCGCATCGACAAGGTCTTGCTGCCCAAGGACTATCTGCGGCTGCGCCTGACCGGTATGTTCGGCACGGATTATTCGGACGCCTCCGGCACCTTGTGGCTGGATGTCGGCGCAAGGGCCTGGTCGCCCCGCCTGTTGGCATGGAGCGGGCTGCAGTTGCAGCATATGCCCGCACTGTTCCATGGCGACGCGGTGTCCGGCAGCCTGCGGGCAACGCTGGCGAACACCTGGGGACTGACACCGGGCCTGCCGGTGGCCGGTGGTGCGGGCGACAACGCGGCCAGCGCGGTCGGCATGGGCCGGGTGGCACCCGGCAGCGGTTTCGTGTCGCTGGGCACTTCCGGCGTGGTTTATGTCAACACCCGCGACTTCAGGCCGGACCCGTCGCGGGCGGTGCACACCTTCTGCCATGCGCTGGCGCATGGTTGGCACCGGATGTCGGTGATGCTCAGTGCGGCCAGCGCGGTGTCCTGGGCCAGCCGCGTGCTGCGGTTTGCCGACGAGGCCGCCATGCTGGCGGCGGCCAGCCAACTGACGCCGCGCGCGCAGGCCCGCGCGCCGATCTTCCTGCCGTATCTGTCCGGCGAACGCTCGCCACACAACAACCCGTTGGCGCAAGCGCTGTGGTTCGGGCTGGAGCAAGGCCACACCGACGCCGACCTGGCCTATGCGGTGGTGGAAGGCGTCGGCTTCGGTTTGTGCGATGGCTTCCAGAGCCTGGTCCTCGATGATGAGCCTGCGGTGACCGAACTCTCGCTGGTCGGCGGCGGCACGCGCGATGCGTTCTGGTGCCAGTTGCTCGCCAGCCAGCTGAACCTGCCACTGACGACCCACAGAGGTGCACATGCCGGCGCCGCCCTCGGTGCGGCACGGCTGGGCTGGCTGGCCGATGGCGGCGCGGCGCAGGCGGTGTTGCAGGTGCCGCCGGTCGCCCGGCGCTTCGAACCCCAGGCCGCAGGGCGCGACACGCGGCTGCATCGACACCGCCGCTACCGGGAGCTGTATTCGCGCCTGAAGACCTTGTACCAGGCCTGAGCGACGCCAGGCGCCACCATGCGGCGCTCCGTCAGGCCGGCACCGGCACCACCTGGACGTGCCGGCGCACGAAGGTGTCGAAGGCGTCGATCGGCAGCGGCCGGCTGATCAGGTAACCCTGGCAGTTGTCACAACCGAACTCCGCCAGGAAGTCGCGCTGCCCCTGATGCTCGACACCCTCGGCGATCACCATCAGCCCCAGGCTCTGGCCCAGCGCGATGATGGTGCGGGCGATTGCGGCGTCGTTCGCATCGACCAACACCTCGCGCACAAAGGACTGGTCGATCTTGAGCTGATCCAGCGGCAGGCGGCGCAGGTAACTGAGCGAGGAATATCCGGTGCCGAAGTCGTCCAGCGAGAAACCCACGCCCAATGCCTTGAGCTGCGTCATCTTGTGGATGATCGCCTCCTGATCATGGGCGAACATGCTCTCGGTGATCTCCAGCTTGAGCCGTGTCGGGTCGACCCCCTGCGCGGACAAGGCCCGGCGCACCTTGTCGACGAAGTCGACCTGGCGAAACTGGTGCACGCTGACATTGATCGCCATCGTCAGCCGGGCAAAACCGGGCATGCCGGACCACAAGGCCAGCTGCGCGCAAGCCGATTGCAGCACCCATTCGCCCAGGTCGACAATCAGGCCCGACTGCTCGGCCACCGGTATGAACTCTGCCGGCGAGACCGGGCCGCGTCGCGGATGCGACCAGCGCAGCAGCGCCTCGGCGCCGATCACCCGGTCGTGGGCGCCGACCTGGGGCTGGAAATGCAGCGTGAACGCTTTCTGGGCCAGGCCCAGCCGCAGGTCGGCCTCGAGCTCCGCACGCGCCTCGACCGCCGACTGCATCGCCGGATCGAAGAAACGCACCGTATCGCGCCCGGCCGCCTTGGCCTGGTACATCGCCACGTCGGCGCGCTTGAGGATTTCCTCCGCTGACAGCGGTTCGAAACCGAACAAGGACACGCCGATGCTGCAACCACTGCGGTGGATCCGGCCGTCCACATCGAACGGCTCATGCAGTCGCGCCAGCACCTTGTCGGCGACGGTACGCGCGGTGGCCATCACCTCGCCCGGGATCGCGCCGGCATCGTCGATCAACACGACGAACTCGTCGCCCCCCAGGCGCGCCACCGTGTCGCTGTCGCGTACACACCCGGCCAGCTGCTGCGCCACCTGCTTGAGCAGCAGGTCGCCCTTGTCGTGCCCCCAGGTGTCGTTGAGTGCCTTGAAGTTGTCCAGGTCGATCAGCAGCAGCGCGCCATGGCGGCGATTGCGCCCACTGCGTGTCAAGGCATGTTGAAGCCGGTCCTGCAGCAGCCGCCGGTTCGGCAGATCGGTCAGCGGGTCGTAAAAGGCCAGCCGGCGGATCTCGCTCTTCGCACTCTTGCTGTTGGTGATGTCGCGCGTCACGACGACAAAGCGCGGCTCGTCGCCGGCGGTCTCCTTGCGCGCGACCGACAGCTCGAACCAGCGCGCCCCGTCGTCCATCACCAGCGCATATTCCTCGCCCTGCGAGAAACCATCGGTCTGGGCGCAACGCAATGCCTCCATCGTCACCTCGGCCGCGGTCCGGGGCAGGACCTGGTACACCGTGCGACCGATCAGCGACGCGGCCGGCATCGGCAACACGCTCCCGGCCGGCGCATGGCAACCATGGTAGACACCATCCAGGTCCATCTCGAAGATCGGGTCGCGAATCGCATCGACAACCGAGCGCAACTGGTGCCGCGCGGCCTGCAATTCGATGTCGCGTTCACGCGCCAGCGCCTGCAAGCCCTGGCGCTGGCGCCGCAAGGCGGACAGATGGTGGGCAAACAGCGCCAGCGCCAGGCTGAGCAGCAACACCGCGACTGCGACGAAAGCCAGGGACGGCAGATCGACCCAGCCGCGTACCGGCGCCATGTCCAGGTTCCAGGCACCGCTGGGCACGGCCAGGCTGCGCCGGAACGGCTCGTACAGCGCGCCGGCGGAGGACGCCGCGATCACCTGCACGCTGCCGGTGTCGGGTTGCCGCCGCCACAGCCGGTAGTCGTATCCACGCTCGCGCAATTCGCCCAGGCGGGCACTGCTCAGCAGGTCGGCCAGGCGGATCGATACATTGGTAAAGCCCCAGAAATGCGGCAGGTCATCTGCCCCCTGCAGGAACACCGGCAGTCGGCTGACGACGCCCAGTCCGCCTTGCGCCAGTTGCAGCGGCCCGGCCAGCGTCAGCCGCGCCGTGTCGCGGGTGAAGATCGCCTCGTGTTGCTGGGCCGGGTCATTGAGCTGGTCGAAACCGAGCAGGCTCTCGTTGCCCTTGAGCGGCGCCACATGCCGCACCACGCCCTGCGGCGACAGGGAAATCGCCAGCAGATGGTCGTTGTTGAGCAGCAATTGCGCGGCGGCGGCGTCGAAATGGCTGACCTCGCCGAGTCCCTGGTGGACCAGCGCGGCCAGCGCATAGTTGCTCGCCAGCATGCGCTCGACACTGCGCTGCAGCACCCACGCCCGCTCCTCCGACAGCTGGGCCACCGCGTCACGCTGCGCATCCAGCCGGGCGGCCTGCAACCGGGCCATGCCGGCGGCGCCGATGCTCAGTGCCAGCACCAGCACCAGCGCCGCGACGGTCCACTGCGGCCATGCCGACCGCTCGACCGCCGGCTCGGGTGCGCTCTGCGTGATGGACGACATCGCGTGGATCAGCGCGGGACCAGCAAGGCCACCGCAGCCGAGAAGCTGAGAAAGGCCGCCGCCGTCGATACCAGGATGATGCGTGCGATGCGGCCGTTGTTGGCACCGAAACGCTCTGCCAGCAACGATACGTTGCTGGCGCTGGGCAGCGCCGCCACCAGCACGATGACGATCAGCGCGAACCGGTCCAGCGGCATGCCGAGCTGGATCGCGCTGACGCCCACCAGCAGCACCAGCAGCGGATGCACCACCAGCTTGATCACCGCCACCGGCACATAGTCGCGCAGCGGCAGCGGGTGGGCGCCTTCGGCCGGCTGCAGCATCTGCGAACGGGCCAGCACCGCGCCGATGGTGAACAGCGCCACCGGCGAGGCGGCATCGGCCAGCAGACCGACGGTCTGGTCCACCGGCCCGGGCAGCCGCACTTCGGCATAGGACGCCAGCGCGCCCAGCAAGATGGCCCAGGGCATCGGATTGACCAGCACACCGCGCAAGGCGTTGCGCCCGGCGGTGGCAAAACCGTGTGCGCCGGCGCCATCGAGCCGCGACAAGGCCACACACAAGGAAGAAGTCACCAGCATGTCGACCATGATGGTCGCGATGGCCGGCCCGGCCGCAGCCGCGCCGAGCAAGGCCACCAGCAGCGGAACCCCCATGAAACCGGTGTTCGGAAAGGCCGCCACCAGGGCGCCGAAGGCCGCATCGTTCCAGCCGATACGCCGGTTCATGCTGACGGTGACGACAAAACCCACCAGCAGCAGGCCACATAGCAGGTAGGTGAAGAACACACCCGGATCGAGCAACTCGCCCAGGGGCGTGGTCGAGCCGAAACGGTACAACAGGCACGGAAGTGCAAAGTACAGCACGAAACTGTTCAGGCCCGGAATCGCATCCAGCCGCAACATGCCTCGCCGCGCGGCGATATAACCGGCCAGCACCAGTGCAAAGAACGGAAATGTAACGAGCAGAACTTGTAACACCGGCCGATTGTCGCTGAGCCGGGCCGCGGCAATGCGTCGGTATGATCGGTCGCTACCCCGCTTTTCAGTTTGTCTGCCCGTCCCGCATGTCTTCCGCCGCCTCCGCCCCCACCGGTCTCAATATCGCCCAGCAGGAAGCCGTCAACTATCTGCACGGCCCCTGCCTGGTATTGGCGGGCGCGGGCTCCGGCAAGACCCGCGTGATCACGCACAAGATCGCGCGGCTGATCCAGACCGGCATGGCGCCCAAACGCATCGCCGCCATCACTTTCACCAACAAGGCGGCAGCCGAGATGCGCGATCGCGCCAAATCGCTGGTCGGCAGTGCCGCCCGCGAACTGGTGATCTGCACCTTCCACGCGCTGGGCGTGCGCATGATGCGCCAGGACGGCCAGGTGCTGGGCCTCAAGCCGCAGTTCTCGATCCTGGACAGCGACGACATCACCGGCATCCTGAAGGACTGCGGCGGCAGCTCCGACAACGCCACCGCACGCCAGTGGCAGTGGACGATCAGCCGCTGGAAGAACATGGGGCTCAATGCCGCCCAGGCCGACGCCCAGGCGGCGGATGACAACGAACGCATCGTGGCGCGCATCATGGCGCGTTACGAGGAGCGGCTGACCGCCTACCAGAGCGTGGACTTCGACGACCTGATCGGCCTGCCGCTCAAGCTGCTGCAGGAACACCCCGAGGTACGGGCGAAGTGGCAGGCGGCGCTCGGCCATGTGCTGGTCGACGAATACCAGGACACCAATGCGACCCAATACACCGTGCTCAAGCTGCTGGTCGGCGGCTCGGAGCGCCAGGACGCCCGCTTCACCGCGGTGGGTGACGACGACCAGTCGATCTACGGCTGGCGCGGTGCCACGCTGGACAACCTGCGCCAGCTGCCGGTCGATTTTCCGGCGCTCAAGGTGATCAAGCTCGAGCAGAACTACCGATCGACCTCGGCCATCCTGCGCGCGGCCAACAACGTCATCGGCCCCAATCCCAAGCTGTTCCCGAAAAACCTGTGGAGCGACCTGGGCGAAGGCGAGCCGGTGCGTATCGTCGATGCCGACCATGAGGAACACGAGGCCGAACGAGCGGTCGCGCGTATCCAGAGCCTGCGCGCCGGCACCACGATCACCAGCAGCGGGCACCCGCAGACGCTGGAGTTGCGCGACTTTGCGGTGCTGTACCGGGCCAACTACCAGGCGAGGGTGATCGAACAGGCCTTGCGCAAGGCGCAGATTCCGTACAAGGTCTCCGGCGGCCAGAGCTTCTTCGACCGCGCCGAGATCAAGGACCTGTGCGCCTGGCTGCGGCTGCTCGTCAACCCCGACGACGACCCCGCCTTCCTGCGCGCGGTGACGACGCCCAAGCGCGGCATCG
>JBFJZP010000054.1:0-9741 GCA_041622095.1 Burkholderiaceae bacterium
ACATGGTGATGTGGGACGGCAACTGCATCGTGCATGACGAATTCAAGGCGCTGGAGTTGTCGCTGCTGATGCGCGAACATCCAGGCGCCAAGGTGCTGGTCCATCCGGAGTCACCGGCGGACGTGGTGGCCCTGGCCGACCTCGTGGGCTCCACCGCCGCCATCGTCAAGGCAGCGCGCGAACTCGATGCCGACACCTTCATCGTGGCCACCGACAATGGCATGCTGCATTCGCTGCGCAAGCAGCATCCGGACAAGACCTTCATCGAAGCCCCCACCGCCGGCAACAGCGCTACCTGCAAGAGTTGCGCGAGCTGTCCCTGGATGGCGATGAACGGCCTGGCCGGCCTGGTGCAGGTGCTGGAGACCGGCAGCAATGAAGTGCAGCTGGATGTGGCACTGGGCCGGCGCGCCCGGATGCCGATCGAGCGCATGCTGGCGTTCACCGCCGCCCTGAAGGCCGGGCAGCCAGCCGGATCGCTGGTGCCGCACATCGGGGCCGCCTGATTTCCGGCCCGATCCTGCGCTGCAGGGCGAAAGTGAAACGCATTCAGGCAAGCCACGCGGCGCGACGGCTACAATCCATGGCGTTGCGGCTGTAGCTCAGTGGATAGAGTATTGGCCTCCGAAGCCAAGGGTCGTGGGTTCGATCCCCGCCAGCCGCACCATTTCACCGTGACCGACGCGTCACCAGTTTCCGACAAGCCGCTGCCCGCCCGCCGGCAGCCCTCAAAGCCCGAGCACCGCCTTGGCGCGGTGCAGGTTGTGCATGCGGTCGTCCAGCCCGTTGTAGCCGCCGTTGATGCGTTTGGTGACGGCCTTCACGTCGTCGCGTTCCGCCAGTGAGTCCAGGCCCCGATCCTTCCAGAACCAGCATGACACATCGACCGCGACAACCGGGTCGGTGGACAGTCGATCCGGGTCGGCCAGGTAATCGATGCCGGTGAACTTGCTGTAGGCGGTGTAGTTGGCGCGCCCGGTCAGCTGGATCAGGCCGCGCCCCTTGAAGCGTTTGCCGTCTCCCGATCGGGTATTGCCCAGGTCCCTGCGCCCCCCGTAGGCCGCTCCGCTGGCCAACTCCTCGGTATACAGGAAGGACATCGATTCATGGCCGAGTTGCGCGATGAAGTGCGCCATCTGCAAGGGGGTGGTGATGCCGTACTTGATCATGCCGGCCTTGAGCGGGTCGAAATAACAGCGGATCCGGCTGCCGGTTGCCAGCGGCAATACGATCGCCAGTTTCTCCTGCGACGGACCCGGCGACAGGCCGGCCAGCAGCGCGGTGATGGTGGCGTCGCCCGGCGCGATCACGGCGTCGGACTCCGGCAACTTCATGACCCGCGTTTCGAAGGTTTCGATCGCCTGCAGCGTCAGCGGGCCGATACGGCCATCGGTATCCAGCAGCTTCGGCCGCGGCGCGGGAAACCGGCTGCGATTGAGATTGAGCAAGGTCTGGATGGCTGCGACGTCCGCCAGATCGTTGCGCGCCCCCCGTCCCACAGAACTGGTGATACACATCGTGCTTCTCCCTGAGTGCGGTTGTGTGCACCGCTGTGAGGAAGGTTACGGGCCGGCCGCAGTGGTGTCAACCCGCACGGCGCGCATGGATCGGATCGAGCCCTTGCGGCACGGGTGAGCCGTCCCAGGGCGTTTCCAAGGAGCACGGACCCGCAACGCACAGGAAAGCCGCGTCGGCTTGCGTGCCACCGTGATCACGCCATGCGTGACGCCCGAGAGGGCATGTGATGGCGGCGCGCGGTCGACAGATCGATGTCCGATTGACGGAACGCATCCGCGAGCACTGGTGCCAGCTGGCGTGACGGTTCAGAATGGGCCCGACCGGCCTGTGTCGGCGCCGGTTCGACCCCTGCGAGTGCAGGGCTCTTTTGCCGTCACGCAGCACAAGGAGGAACACCATGGCCGCCCGTCGTCCAGCCACCCGAAAAAAATCCACCGCAACTGCGCCCAGGAGCGCGCCACCACCCGGCTATTTCCACTACTGCAATGTGCGGCCATCCACGCCGCGCAGCTTCGCACCCGGCGTGAATGCCGATCGCGCCAGTGCCATCAACGTCCTGAGCGACAAGTGGGTCAATGGCACCGAACTGAGTTACTACTTCTTCGACAAGTCGGGCGACGGTGAAAGCGTCATCCTGGCCGACGGCAGCACCAGCTTCATCCGCTGGACCGGCACCACGGCGCAGAAAGATGCGGTGCGCGGCGCATTCAAGGCCTGGAGCGACCTGGGCATCGGACTGCGCTTCAAGGAGGTGTCTTCGCGCGAGCAGGCCATGATCCGGATCGGCTTCATGCGCGGCAACGGCTCATGGTCCTATGTGGGCCGGGCAATTTTGGACATCGCGTCCGACCAGCGCACGATGAACTTCGGCTGGGACATCGCGAACGATCCCACCACCGCGATCCACGAGATCGGCCATACGCTGGGTTTCGAGCACGAACACCAGAATCCGTTCTCCGGCATCGTCTGGGACGAGGAGAAGGTTTATGCCGATCTGGCGAAGCCGCCCAACAGCTGGCCGCGGCAGAAAACGTTCTTCAACATCATCCGCAAGATCAGCGAAAGCCGGGTCCAGGGTACGACCTGGGACCGGGATTCGGTGATGCACTACCCGTTTGCCGCCGGACTGATCATCGAGCCGCCGGAGTTCCGCACCCAGGCCTTGCGCCCGGCCGGGGGTCTCTCGGCGCGCGACAAGGCTTATGTCAAGGAGTTGTACCCGCCGCAAAAACCGGTGGCGGCGTTCCCGGAGCTCAAGCTCATGCAGTCGATGCCATTGAAGATCGCCGCCGGGCAGCAGATAGACGTGCGCATCCAGCCGCCGCGCAGCCGGACGTACGAGATCCGCACCTTTGGTGCGGCGGATACGGTGATCGTGTTGTTCGAGGACGTCGGCGGCGAGCTGAAGTACCGCGGCGGCGACGACGACTCCGGCGAAGACCGCAATGCCTGTCTCAAGCTGCGCATGGCGCGTGGCGCCCAATACGTGTTGCGGCTGCGCCTGTATTACGCGGACCATGCCGGCGAGACCGCGCTCATGTGGTGGTGACCCGGCGCGCGCCGGGTGGCTCAGGACACTGCGCCCGAACCGTAACTGCCGGTGAGCAGCCGTCCGCTGCGAAAGCGCTCCAGCGCATAGGGCTCCAGCGACACATCGGTCGGCAGGCCGAGTGCCTCTTGCGCCAGCACGCGGCCGACCGCGGGCGAGAGCTTGAAGCCGTGGCCGGAGAAGCCGAAGCCGACAATCAGCCCGGGTACGTCGGGAACGCGGCCCAGCACCGGGTTCCAGTCCGGCGTGACGTCGTATACACCGGTCCAGCTCGATGCCAGGCCGGCGGTCTCGAATGACGGAAAACGCTCCGCCGCCTGCGCGCCGACCTCGGCCACGTAGTCCATCGAGATGTCTCCCTGTTCGTTGTCCGGTTCGCTCAGTGTTTCGCCGACCGTACCTTCGCTGACCAGCATCTGGTTGCCGCCATAACTGCGGCAATACAACATGCCGGGGGAACCCAGGTCCTTGTAGACCGGCATCTTGTAGCTGTAGGGCTCGGGTCCTTCGAGCGCCAGCACTGCGTGGCGCTCCGGTTTGACCGGGATCTCGATGCCGGTCCAGCGTGACAACTCGGTGGCCCAGATGTTTTGCGCACTGACGACCACCGGTGCGCTGAAGCGCCCATGCGAAGTCTCGACGCCGGTGACCCGCCCGTTCTCGCGGATCAGGCCCTGGACCGCCACACCTTCCATGATCTTGACGCCACGTCGGCGCGCGGCGCGGGCAAAACTGGTGGCGACCAGCGTCGCATCGGCAAAACCGGCCTCGGGTTCGAAGCCGATCAGTGCGGCATCGTCGAAGCGGCAGATCGGCAGTCGTTCGCTGGCCTGTTGTGGGGTCAGCAGCTCGAGCGGAATACCCATGCCGGCCTGCGCCGCAAGGGCGGCGCGCAGGGGCTCCAGCTTGGGGCCTTCCGGTGCGGCGATCAGGTAGCCACACTTGACCATTCCGGCGGCCGCATCCTCGTCACCGACATAGGCGGCGAAATTGTCGAAGGCCTGCCAGGAGCGGCGCGCCAGCGCGACGTTCTCGGTCACCGAGTAGTGGGTGCGCAAGATGCCGCTCGACTGCGACGACGTGCCGTTGCCGATCTGGCCGCGTTCGAGAACCAGTACCCGGCCGGCGCCGAGGGCGGCCAGGTGCCAGGCGACCGAGGTGCCGATGACGCCGGCTCCGATGACGATTACATCCGGGTTGTGCATGGTGGGCTCAGGGTTGGTTGCGTTGAACCTTAGCCTACCGCGCAACGCCGCCAGTCCCGACAATGGCGCGCCAGGCTGATCCATAGCATCACGCCAGATGCAGCTGGCCTGCCGGGGCTGGCCCTCAGTTGTCTATCTCGAGCACACCTTTTTCCAGATTCAGCGCAGCGCCGATCTCGCGTTGCAGTTCGCGCACCGCGACCCGCACCAGGTCGGCGACTTCGCGCGGCAGGCTGCCCAGTTCGCCTTCCCGGTACACCAGACGAAACTGCCGGCTCAGCATCGGGTAGGGCAGGCCTTGATGATGGAATGCCGACAGCGGCAGCAGGCGCACGCCGGCGCTGTGGTGGCGCGATTGCCACAGGCACAGCGGTGTCGTCAGCGTGAAGCCCAGCCCCTCGTGGACCAGGCCGAGCAGCGGATCGGTGGCGTCGAACTCGAACGCCTGCTCGATGTCGGGGTGCCGTGCGCGCAGGTAGGTGTCGATCTGGCGGCCGATCAGCGAGCGCAGGCTGTAGTTCATGAAAGGCAGTTTGCGGCTGAGGTCCTGCAGCGACGCCTTGGGATCCAGCGGATGGTCCATCGGCAATGCAACGACGTATTGTTCGGTGAACAGCGGCAGTTGTGCCATGCCGGCTTCACCGGCGACGTCGCTGGTTGTCAGCAGCAGATCGAGCTGGTGGCTCTGGAACTGGCTGAAAAGATCGGGCGACAGGCCGGAGCACATGCGCACCCGGTGCATGCGCCCGACCAGGCCACGTACCAGTGGCGGGCCGATGGCGGCGGCGAAGGAATCGACACAACCCAGGCGCACCAGCGCGCGTTTGGCGCGGCTGAGTGCGCGTACGCTCTCGGCCATCTGGTCGGCACGCGCGAGCAGTTCGACCGCGTGTTCGTACAGGCGCTGGCCCGACGCGGTGACGCGTGCCGGGCGGGTCGATCGGTCGAGCAGCGCGGTGTCGAAGCCTTGTTCGAGTTGCCGGATATGTTGCGACACGCCGGCCTGCGAGATCGCCAGTCGGGCCGCGGCAGCGGAGACCGAGCCGGCCTCCACGACGGCCACCCAGCTGCTGAGTTGCTCCCAGGCTGGCGGCAGGTCCCGATGCACCACTTGCTTGTTCATGCGCCAAGTGTGCACCAACGGTTGCGATATTTCTGATGCAAAGCATCAGGCCCGATGATCCCGCGGCCGGGGGCATCGACCGGCCCCAGACTTGCAAGCTGCCAGGCACATGGCACCCACGTTGCGGGTCACGGCTGACGCCGGCGACTGCCGGCATCGATATCATTGCTCTCTTTATCTGGAAGGTATACCCCATGAAACTCAATCGCAGAATCGCCCTGGCCCTGGTTGCCGCCGCGGTCACCGTGTCCGGCGCGGCCGTCGCGCAGCAGCGCGTTTTCTTCGGAGTTGCCACGGGTGGCACCGGCGGTACCTACTACCCGCTCGGCGGCATGCTGGCCCAGCTGATCTCCAACAAGGCGGTGGTCGATGGCAAGAAGATCACCGCGACGGCCGAAGCCGCCGGTGCCTCGGTGGCCAACGCCAAGCTGCTCGGCAACAAGGACATCGAGTCGGCCTTCGTTGCTGCAGACATCCTGGACGCCGCCTACAACGGCAAGGGCCAGTTCGCGGGTGCCCCGATCAAGAACCTGCGCGCACTTGGCGCCTTGTATCCCGAGACGGTGCAGCTGATCACCCGCGCCGACCGCGGCATCAACAGCGTCAAGGACCTCAAGGGCAAGAGCATCTCGTCGGGCTCGCCCGGCTCCGGCCAGTACCAGTTGCTGACCGACCTGCTGACGGTGTACGGCTTGAAGCGCTCCGACGTGAAGGAAGACCTGTCCTCGTTCACGCAGGCGGTCGACAAGATCAAGGACGGCAATCTCGATGCCACGCTGATCACCGCCGGTGTGCCCACGGCTGCGGTGACTGACTTCGCGCAGAGCCACGACCTCAAGGTCATCCCGCTGTCCGGCGCCGAAATCGCCGAGTTGCTCAAGCAGCAGCCGTACTACACGAAGGTACAGATGCCGGCCAACAGCTACAAGGGCCAGACCGCACCGGTGGACACACTGGCCGTGATGGCGGTGTGGTCCACGCATGATGCCGTGCCCGACAACGTTGCCTATGAAGTGACCAAGGCCTTGTACGAGAACGTCGCCATCATGGGCCAGGTGCATGTGCAGGGCAAGAACATCAGCCTGCAGACCGCGACGGCTGTCGGCACCGCGCCGCTCCATCCGGGTTCGCTGAAGTACTTCAAGGAAAAAGGCCTGGTCAAGTGAGCTGGTGGCGGCGCACCGCCCTGGCGGCGTGTGTGCTGCCGCTGGCCACGGCCGCCATCGCTTGTGAGCTGGTGCTGTCCGAGCACCGCAGCGAACGGGTGCTGACGCGCCTGGCGCTCGACCCGGCGCGGCCCGCCGCACGGATCGCGTTCACGCATTCGGTGCTCGGCACCCCGGTGGTCGACTACTACGAATGGCGTGCCGATGGCGCTGGCCAATGGCGTGCCCATATGGTGCAGGAGCACTACGAGGGCGATGGTTATGGCCTGCCCAACGCCGCCGCACCGGGCGAACGTCTGGTGCGCGACGGCGATGGATGGCGCCTGTACCTGGACCGTATCGTGCACCCACTGGTCGTGTTGCCCTTGCCCGCGCAGTCCATGCGGGTGCACGTCGGCAAGCGTCCGGCCGTGTTGCTCGGTTCGCTGAGCGACAAATCGATAGACATGCGGGCAGAGAACTGCCCGCCGTAATGACAGGGTTCCCATGACTGTGACCACGCAACAGGAAATCGATCGCCTGATCGAGCAGTTCGATCCGGAGTCGACCTTCAGGCGGCTGGCCGGTTTTTCGGCCCTCCTGATCACCGTGCTGACGGTGGGTTTGTCGGCCTGGCATTACTACACGGCAGGCTTCGGGCTGGAGAACGAGATTGCCCACCGGGCCATCCACCTGACGGTGGTGCTGGGTCTGTGTTTTCTGGTGTTCCCGCGGCAAAAGCGCCTGCCCGGGCCCTGGGAGTGGATCAGCTCGCTGGTGCTGGTGACGTTCTACCTGATGCTCGGATTCCGACTGCTCAACGCGATCAACGATCCCATTCCCCCCGTTGCGCAGGTCATCTTCATCGTGGTGTTGCTGTCGATCGCCGCGTTGTCGCTGCCGTTCAAGGCCTATGACGGCAGCACCACCCGCATTCCGTTTCGCGACTGGATCTTCGCCGCGCTGGCCTCCGGTTTCTCGCTGTATCTGCTGGTCAATTTCCACAACATCTTCATCGAGCGGCCGGGGGAGCATACGCCGATCGATCTGATGGTCGGTGTCATCGCCATCGCCATGGTGATCGAGGCGACGCGCCGCACCATGGGTATCTTCCTGCCCTTGCTGGCCATCGTCACCGTGCTCTACGGCATCTTCGGGCCTTACCTGCCCGGTGGCCTGGGGCACCGCGGCTACAGCGTGCCGCGTGTCGTGGCCCACTTGTACAAGGGCACCGAAGGCATCTATGGCATTCCGGTCGGCGTGGTCGCCACCTTCGTGTTTCACTTCGTGTTGTTCGGCATCATGGCGCAGCTCACCGGGCTGGGCCAGTTGTTCGTCAACCTGGCGACGATTGCCGCCGGGCGTTTCTCGGGCGGACCGGCCAAGGTCAGCGTCGTCTCGTCGGGCCTGTTCGGCATGATCTCGGGCTCGCCGATCGCCAACACCGTGACCACCGGCGTCATGACGATTCCGATGATGAAGAAGGTCGGCTTCTCGCCGCGTTTCTCCGGTGCGGTCGAGGCGTCGGCATCCTGTGGCGGGCAGGTGACGCCGCCGATCATGGGGGCAGCGGCCTTCATCATGGCCGAGACGCTGGGCATCCCCTACAACCAGCTGATCCTGGTGGCGATCATCCCGGCGGCGCTGCATTACTTTGCGATCCTGTACATGGTGCATCTGGAGGCCAAGCGGCTCAAGCTCACCGGCATGGATCCATCGGAGATACCGTCGCTGGCGCTGGTGTTGCGCACCTCCTGGCATCTGTTCATCCCGCTGGTGGTGATGGTGACGCTGCTGCTGATGCAGTACACCCCGTTCCTGGCCGCCTTCTGGGGCATCACGCTGACGGTGGCCTGCTCCTGGATTCCGAAACTTTTCGGCGAACACGGCAAACGCATGACCGGCCTGACGGTCGGGCCGACCGCGCTGATGCAGGGTTTCGAGATGGGTGCCAAGGCGGCGCTGGGGATTGGCGCAGCCTGTGCCTGCGTCGGTTTCGTGCTCGGCATCACCACGCTGACCGGCATGGGCTTCAAGTTCTCCGCCTGGATCCTGGACCTGTCGGGTATTGCCGCGCAGATGGTGTCGGTCATCGATGTCTACCAGTGGTGGAACATCAACCAGATCACCATCTTGTTCGGCCTGCTGTTCACTGCCGCCGCCTGCATCGTGATGGGCTCCGGCGTGCCGACCACGCCGACCTACATCATCCTGGCCGCCATCGTCGCACCGGCGCTGGCCCAGTTGGGCGTACCGCAGCTGGCGACGCACTTCTTCGTCTTCTACTACGGCGTGCTGGCCGACGTGACGCCGCCGGTCGCACTGGCCGCGTTTGCGGCGGCCGGTATTGCGCGCAGCGAACCGATGCGTACCGGCACCACCGCGTTCCGGCTGTCGATGGGCAAGGCACTGGTGCCGTTTGCGTTTGTCTACTCGCCGGTGTTGTTGCTGATCGACTTCACCTGGTCGGCATTCCTGATCGCGCTGGTATCGATCCTGGTCGCGGTGATCGGACTGGGCGCGGCCTACACCGGATATGTGCGCCGGCCGGTCCGCCGCCCCGCCTTCCTGCTGCTGAACCTGTTCTCGCTGTCGCTGATCTTCGCGAACCCGACGATGTCGGCGATCGCGGTGCCGGTGGTGCTGCTGATCGTGGGCTTGCACATGCGGGCCTTGCCAGGGGTCGAACTGCATCGCAGCGCCGGTTGACTGGGTCGGTCGCGTCAACGCGCGGCCTGTACCGCGGCTTCAGGCTGCGTCCAGCATCACCCGGTTGCGTCCGGCGGCCTTGGCCGCATACAGCGCGGTGTCGGCCGCACGCGCCGCCTGCTCCCATTGCCGGAGCTGGCTGAATGGACGGGATACACCGACGCTGATCGTGCATTGCAGCGGCGTTGAATGGCCCGGTGCGTGCACGCGCAGTTCCGCGACGCCGGCGCGCAAGCGCTCGGCCAGCAGGCATGCGGTCTCGGCGCTGGCGTCGACACAGGCGACCAGGAACTCCTCGCCGCCGGTGCGTGCGACGAAGTCGTCGGCGCGCACCAGCCGGCTCAATACAGCGGCCACGTCGCGCAACACCACATCGCCGGCCTGGTGCCCATGGCTGTCGTTGATGCGCTTGAATTTGTCGATATCGACCTGCAGCCAGGCGATCGTGCGCTGCGCACGCGAACCGAAATGCCGGCGCAGCGCCTCGTCCAG
>JBFJZP010000055.1:0-9659 GCA_041622095.1 Burkholderiaceae bacterium
CCAGGTCGACCGGCAGCGTGGCATCCGACACGCCGTGCCCGTCGATATGGCGCAGCAGTTCGGCCAGCGGACTGCTGCCGGTTGGTGCGGCGTCGAGCCGGGCCAGCAGCCGGCGCGCCGCCCGGATGTCGCCATCGGCCTGCAAGCGGCGCAGTGCCGCCGCACCCTGCGGATGGCGCCGCAAGCCTGCTGCCAGGATCTGATCGAACTCGGCGCAGGCCGCATCAACGCGTTTGCCGAAGGCGGCCAATGCCTCGGCCAGGCGGTGCGCGAGCAACTGCCGCAACACGCCTTCCTGCTGCTGGCGCAGTCGCCGATCCAGCGCCTCCAGGTATTGCAGGCCGCTCGCGTCCAGGCGCTGCGCGCCGCGATCGCGCAGTGCGGCGATACGCGGATCGAGCACTTGCGGCATCGGCTGGGGCTCGGACATCGGCTGCGCCGAAGGCGACCGGTCGTCAGCGCCGAGTTTGCGGGTCGGTCCCATTGGATGACTTGGGTACTGGCGCCATTTCGACGCGCCGGTTCAATGCCCGCCCGGCGGCATCGTCATTCGACGCCACCGGCTGCTCACGGCCGAACGCGGCGGCAAAAAGCGACGCGGACGGCACGCCGGCTTCGATCAGCGCCCGGGTCACCGTCAAGGCCCGTTGCGCCGACAACTCCAGGTTGTCGGCAAATTTCTGGCTGCCGTCGCGCACCACCCGGTCGTCGGTGAAGCCGCTGACCATCAGCAATTCGTCGCGGCTTTTCAGGTACGCGGTCAAGGGCCCGGCCAGGCTCTCGAGCAGTTGCCGGCCCTCGGGCTGCAGTTGGTCGGAACTCAGCGCAAACAATACGCTGCCGCTGATGCCGATGCGGCCGTTGTTCAGCGTCACCCGACCGCTGGCCAGCGGAACCGCCAGCGCCTGCTCCAGCGTGATGCGCCGCTGCTCCTCGACGCGCCGCTTCTGCACCTCGGCCTCGAGCGAGGTCGCCAGCTCCATCTGCACGCCGATGACCGCCACCAACAGCAGCACGAAAGCGCCCAGCAGACCCGACATCAGGTCGCCGAACACCGGCCAGACCGGCGCGGACGGCTCGAGGCCGGCGTCGATGTCGTCCATGTCAGGCTGCCTCGTGCGCGTCCGCCGGCGCCTGGCGCACAGCCAGCTGCTGCAGATCCTCGACGATCCGTTTCTGCGACGAGATGCTCAGGTCGACGATTTCGCGCGCCTGCGCCACGTAATACGCCAGTTGCTCGTCGCTGCGGGTACTCGATTTGTCCAGCGCGGTCTCGATCCGCTGCAACTGCTCGACCAGGGCCTCGCTCGACGACCCGAACTGCTGCACCGCAGTGGTGAAGGCCTCGCCCATGCTGGCCATCTCGACGCTGCTGCCGGCAGCTTGCGCCGCAGCCGTCTCGATCTTTTCCGACGTCTGCGCCAAGGTCTGGTCGAAGCGCTGGCCGGACTGCTCCAGCATGCCGGCGGCGGCGGCCACCAGCGCATCGATGGCACTGCGCTGTTCGGTCGCGGCCTGGTTCACCGACTCGAGCAAGTTCTCCAGCGTGCCCATGATGCGGCCCCGCTCCTCGAGCATGGCGTTGTCGCGCGCCAGGCTGTCGGACAGTTTTTCACGCAACGCGTCCACCACCTGCGCGGCGGCGCGGGGTGCTTCGGATGCGGTCGCCATCAACTGCGACATTTCGGCCAGCGTGTCGCGCGCCTGCTGGCCAGCCTGGCTTTGCATCTCGGCAGCGGTCTGCTCCAGCGTCGTGCAGATCTGGGCCTGCCGGGCCATCGACTCGGCCAGTGCCTGCTGCGCATCCTGCCGCAAGCTGGCAGCCATGGACTGCAGCGCGGTGGTCCAGGCGGTCAACCGATCATGGTCGCCGCTGGCCAGCTCCGCCTGCAACCCCGCATGGCTGCGGCTGACCGTCTCCAGCAAGGCCGCCGACCGCTGCCCGAAGGTATCGACCAGCGCGGTCACCGCCGCCTGCAGCGCAGCGGAAAGTTGCGCGCTGCCCTGCTGCTGCTGCTGCAGTGCCTCGCGCCAGTCCTGCGCAACGGTGGCGGTGTTGGCGCCGAAACGCTCCGCCAGGTCGTCGAGCTGTTGCCGGGAGGTCTCGGCCAGTTGCGTGTGCAAGCCGGCATGGTGTTGCGCCATGTCGGCGATCGCGGCGTTCCAGGCCTGCTGCGAACGATCGTGCCGCTCGTCCACCGAGGCCAGCAAGGACGCGCTGCGTCGTTCGAAATCCTCGTTGAAGCAGGCCAGCGACTGCTGCAGGCCGCTGGCCATTGCCTCGCTGCGGTCGTCGTGTCGTGCCAGCGCGCCGGTCCAGGCGTCGGCGACAGTTGCCACATTGGTGTCGAAACGCTGCGCCAGGCCTTCGACCTGCTGCTGCACCGTGCGCGACACCTTGTCCTGGAACACGGTGGCTTCGCGCGCGATGCCGGCCATCGTGGCTTCGACCACCGGCTGTATCGTGGCGCCGGCAACCCGGGCGCTTTCGGTCAGGCTGTGCCTGAGCGACTGGTCGACGGATGCGGCCAGTTCGGCAACCGTAGTCCGGGCATGCTGGTGAAAACGGTCCTGGCCAGCCAGCAGGCGTTCGTTCAGGTCCTCGTGCTGGTGCTGCATCTGCGCCATCATGGCCTGCATCCGGTCGACCAGCTCCGGCATCGCCCGGGCCTGCTGCTGCAGGCTCTCGAGCGCCTGTTCGCGCTGGTGCACACGGGAAAACACCCGCAGCCCGGTCGCGATATGTGCATCGAGTTGTTGCGCTGCCTGCAGCCGTTCGCGCCGGAACAACACCGACACCAGGCCGAGCATGGCCGACGCCGCGACGCCGGCGATCGAGGTGCCGAAGGCCAGGCCCAGGCCCTTGATCGGCGCGGCCAGCGCCGCACGAATCGTCGGCAGGTCGGTCGTGCTTTCCAGCGCCAGGACCGCACCATTGAGCGTGACCACCATGCCCAGGAAGGTGCCCAGCATGCCGAGCAGGACCAGCAGGCCGACCAGATAAGGCGTGATCGACGGCCCCGGCAATGCGACACGCGCACCTTCGATGCGCAGGCGCACCGCATTTTGCAGCGACGGATGCAGGCCGGACAGCCAGCCGGCGAGGTCCGGCAACTGCGCCGGCAAGCTCGCCAAGGCGTCCCGCAGCCTGTCTGTCGCCTGCCGGAACCGGCGCAGTTCGACCGCCCCGACAAGGTAGAACGCGCCGATCAATAGAGTGATCACCAGGGCCAGCGGGTTGGACCCGACATAACCGAAAGCCACCCAGGCCACAATGCCCAGGCCTGTCACAAAGGCGGCCAGGCCGAAATTTCTGTTCATGTCTGACTAATAAGGTTGTTGCCGAGCGCTTCGATGATTCCCTCGACCGGCTGCAGGCGGGTTTCCAGTTCGGCCAGCAAGATGCTCTGCATCGCCTGGCCAGCGGCCGGCGGCCGTTGCCGCCGGGTCGGCGCTTGCGTCGCAACCGCCGCAGCAGCCGGACTTGCCGCCTGCTGGCGCAACTTGCGCATATTCTTGAAACGCCGCTCGAGCATGACAGGCACGTTCGCCAGCACACGGCGCTGGTGCTGCACCAAGGCCTTGTCCATCGCGGCGTCCAGCATGGCCAGCCGCCCCAACGCCGGCGACAGCTCCGATGCCACCGCCCTGGCATGCTGGCGCAACTCGCCGATGCGTTCCTCCATCGCGCGCTGATGCGCAAGATAGTGGCGCCGGTAGGTGCCCAGGTCGAAGTCCGATTCGTCCGGCGTGCCGTCCGCCACGCTCTTGTCCGACTTCGCGCCGGTGAACATCACATCCTGCACGATCGCCTCGGTCAGATCCTTGCGCACCCGCCGCAATTGGTCGGCGAGCGCACTGGCGCGCGCACTCCCACCGGGTTTCGCGTCGGACGCCGGAGCCGCCGTCGCGCCGCCGAGCGCGCCAGACAACGCAATCGCGTCCGTCCAGGCGACCCAGTGACTCAACCGTTCGGCAAAGGTTTGTGACGAATCAGCGGCATTGGCGATATCGAGACTGGCAAGCAGTCGAACCAAGGGCGCACTGTTGAAACTCGTTGGCGGGGATAACCGACTTTGCGCCATTGCTGAATTTCAAGGGAAACCGCCGATTTTACGGCAGCCGACCCGGGCCAGCCGGAGCCGTGCCCCCCGGGCCACCCCGGCAGGCGAAGCCCCCGCTTCTACCGGGCCGCCTGGCGCAATTCCCGGCCCGCCGCAATGGCGTAAACTCTGCATCCGCGCGGGTGTAGTTCAATGGTAGAACGGCAGCTTCCCAAGCTGCATACGAGGGTTCGATTCCCTTCACCCGCTCCAGATGACCTGTCGATCGAACACTCGGTTTTCAGGATCCGATTGCTCAATTGCGATTCTTGCTCTGGGGCATACGCAAGGAACACCCAGTCGAAAGAGAGCGGCAAGCGTGCAACAGCGCGAACGGCCGTTGCGCCTGTTGCGAGCCCGCGCCCGTCGACAGCCCCCAACCGCTGCGTCAGGAGTGATCCTGATCGTAGGGCTGCAAGGCCCGGCACGGCCCCAGAACCGTCATCATCACGATGCCTTCGCGCAAGGCGCGGCGGTGCTGGAACAAGTGATGGCGTGCACGGCGCCGCTCGGACGGCTTCGGTGGCCGAATGGCCCCGATCGCCGGGCCAGACTGGGACCGCGCGGAATCAGGCTTGCGTGCCGATGCAAGCACGGGTCGCATCTCTGGCACTGGCACCGGCTCCACCTCTGGCGGCCGCCCCCAATCGCTTTCTATCAACGTGAAAGGGTCGGCCTCCGGGTCCGGCTGCGGCATGCCCTGTGCGGCAGCGGCCTGCTGCTGCCGGCGCCGCTGCTCCGCGCGCGCCGCCAGGAACTGCTTGAACACGTTGAAGCCAACGATGACCAGGAACAACAGGCCATAGATGAGCAGGTCGTTATCGCGCACGGTGGCTCCCTCGCCTTACTTGCGCGACTGGGGAGGCTCTTCGGATGGAGCGTCCGCGATCTCGTTGCGCATCTCGGTATCAGCCTGCAGATTCTTCATCCGGTAGTAATCCATGATGCCCATATTGCCCTGGCGGAAGGCTTCGGCCATGGCGCGCGGCACCTCGGCCTCGGCCTCGACCACACGGGCTCGCATTTCCTGCTCCAGCGCGACTGCCATGGCACGGCGCTCCTCCGCCTTGGCCTGTGCAATCTGCTTGTCGGCGTCGGCTTGATCGATCTGCAACTTTGCGCCGATGTTGGCGCCGACGTCGATGTCGGCGATGTCAATCGACAGGATTTCGTAGGCCGTCCCGGCGTCCAGGCCCTTGCTCAGGATGTGCTTGGAGATATGGTCGGGATTTTCCAGCACGCTTTTGTGGTTGGCCGCCGAACCGATGGTGCTGACCATGCCTTCGCCCACCCGCGCAATGATGGTCTCTTCGCCGGCACCGCCAACCAGGCGGTCGATATTGGTGCGCACCGTGACGCGCGAAACCACGTGCAGCTGGATGCCGTCCTTGGCCACTGCCGCGATGCGCGGTGTCTCGATGACCTTGGGCAACACCGACATCTGCACCGCCTCGAGCACGTTGCGCCCGGCCAGGTCGATCGCCGCTGCGCGTTTGAACGGCAGCGGAATACTGGCCTTGTCGGCCGAGATCATCGCGTTGACCACCCGCACGATATTGCCGCCGGCCAGAAAGTGCGCCTCCAGGTCGTTGAGGGAGACATCGATGCCGGCCTTGACGGCGCTGATGCGCGCGGTCACCACCACATGCGGCGGCACGCGACGCAGTCGCATCGCCACCAGCGTGAACAAGCCGACATAGGCGCCGGACGCCCAGGCTGCAATCCACAACGGCACCGGAACCAGATACAGGACCAACGCCAGCGAGGCGATGATCAGAATGATCAAGCCAAAACCTCCGACGAGGCCACCTTCTATACCAATCATCTACTGCTCCTTTCAAGGGCATCTCTCATCCGCTTTACCACCACCCGGTTGCCGTCGACGCGCTCGACGATGACAGCTTCTCCCGGATCGATCAGCGGGCCATTAGACACCACGTCGACGCGCGCACCATCTATTTCCGCAATCCCCGCCGGATGAAGGGGTGATACAGCGACGCCCTCCTTGCCCAGCAGCCGGCTGTCACTCTCGGGCGCTGACGCATAACCCTGGTCTGCCTTCAGGCCCGTGTCGAGCACCAGCCTGCGACCGATCGGCGAGCGTGTCATGAAACGCAGCAACACCAGGCTGACAAGGATTGCGAACAGCAACGAGAACATCACCCGCATCGCCACCAGCATCACCAGCTCGATCGTATTGCCCTGCCCCACCATGCTCAGCACCAGACCGGCCAGGATGCCCAGGATGCCCAACGCACCGGCGATGCCAAAGCCGGGTATCACGAAGACTTCCAGCGCCAGCAACACCAGTCCGGCCGTCGCCAGCAACACCTCTTCCCAACCGGCCAGTTGCACGATCCAGTGGCCCCACAGGATCAGGCCCAGGCTGGCGACGCCCAAGGCCCCGGGCACGCCGAAGCCGGGCGTGCGCAACTCGATGATGATGCCCAGCAGGGCCACCGTCATCAGAATCGAACTCACGACCGGGTTGGTCAGCACGCGCACCAGTTCCTCGGCCCAGTTCAGCTGCGCGCGCCGGATTTCGGCGCCAGCCAGTCCGACAGCGGCCAGGGCGTCCTCCAGCGTTTCGGCACGGTGGTCCGCGACCTTGCTCTTGAGTGCCTCGTCGGTGGTGAGTGTCAGCAGCTTGCCCTTGGCGACCAGGCCTGGAATGACCACGTCTGCATCCACCATGGCTTCGGCCACCTTCAACGGCCGCTTGCGCGCCTCGGCGGTGGCACGGAACTCCTTGCGCACATAGGAGACGGTCTTCTCCTCGACCGGCAGCGCCGCCTTGCCTGGGCCGCCAATCTGCACCGGAGCTGCCGCACCGATCGTGCCGCCACTGGCAATGACGATGTCGTTGGCCGCCAGGCTGATCAGGGCACCGGCCGAAATGGCACGCTTGTTGATGAAGGCGATGGTGCGCACCTTGCTGCGCAGGAGCGTGTCGCGGATTTGTACCGCGGCGTCGACCCGCCCGCCGAAGGTGTTGATGTCGAGCACCACGGCTGCGGCGCCAGTGGCTGTGGCCTCGTCGATCACCCGCTGCACGAAAGGCGCCAGGCCCAGATCGATGGCGCCACTGATGGGCACGACATGCACCACCGGTGGTGGCTTCGCGGCCGGCGCATCCTGCTGGGCCGCGGCAGGAACCGCGCCCAGCATCAGCGCCAGCGCGAGCCCGCAGGCTCGGTGAAGTCGGCCGCCGCCAGGGCCCCACCCTCGGGGCAAACCCCGAGCCGTTGCGGCGAAGAAGGTCAAAATGGACAACATGGCTCCAATGTAGTGGGTTGCGCACCGTCTGTGTGACCAATGCCCGACAGGCCACCCGGCCCGATGACGTTGCAGGCGATCCAAACGGATTGGCGCAGTTTCACGAACAAGTCGCCGACAAGCGCAGCGACCAGCGGCGGCAATGCCACCCGGGCGAATGGGCCGGTCATCATGGATGATCTGTCGCGGTACGGCAGGCTATCGACATCGCCGTCCAGGTCTCACGCCTCGTTGACCAGCAGTGCATCAGTTGACTGGCGCCGGACGCGTCAGAACCAGGCGGATCTGCTTTTCACACTCGAGCAGTGCGAACAACGCGACGCCGACCCCGACGATCAACAATCCATCAAGGATGGGCACATCGACGGTCGCAAAGATCGCTTGCAGAAAGGGAGCATAGGTGACGGCGAACTGGGCCAGCACCACTGCCAGAACAGTGCCCCAAACCACTCTGGTGCCACGCACCGCACGCCAGGTCAACGACGTACCGTAGATGTTCCGGATGAAAAACAGGTGAAAGATCTCGAGCACCACGAGCGTGTTCAGCGCGATCGTGCGCGCCAGATCCAGCGGGTATCCGCGATCAATCGCATAGGCGTACATGCCGTATATACCGACCAGAAACAGCATCGAAACCAGGACGATGTGCCACGCCAGCTCGCCCGAGAGCAACGGCTCGCTCCTTCGACGGGGTGCTCGGCACATGGTGCCTGCTTCCGTTGGCTCGAATGCCAGCGCAATGCCCAGCGTGATCGCCGTGATCAGATTGACCCAGAGAATCTGTACCGGAGTGATCGGCAAAGCCAGGCCCAGGACCAGCGCCACGACGATCGTCATGGCTTCTCCTGCATTGGTCGGCAGGGTCCAGCTGATGACCTTCTTGATGTTGTCGTAGACGGTTCGACCTTCTCGAACCGCCGCGACGATCGACGCGAAATTGTCGTCGGCAAGCACGAGTTCAGCGGCTTCCTTGGCGGCCTCGCTGCCCTTGAGTCCCATCGCAATACCGGCGTCTGCGCGCTTGAGCGCTGGCGCGTCGTTCACGCCGTCTCCAGTCATGGCAACCGTCATCCCGTGCGACTGCAAGGCCATGACAAGCCGGAGTTTATGTTCCGGGCTGGTGCGGGCAAAGATATCGGTGTCGACAACTGCTGCGGCGAGAACCGCGTCGTCCATGGCGTCAAGATCGGTCCCGGTCAGGACGTTGTCCGGACTTTGCAAACCAATCTGTCGACCGATGGCGGCAGCGGTTCCTTTGTGGTCGCCGGTGATCATCTTGACCCGAATACCGGCGCCCCGGCATTCGGCGACCGCCAGGGCCGCTTCCGGGCGTGGCGGGTCCATGAGCCCCACCAGCCCGATCAAGACCAGCGAGCCCTCGACATCGGAAAACGTCAGTACCGTGTGTTCCGGTGGGACCGGCCTGACTGCAAGGGCGAGCACCCGCTGCCCTTGAGAGGCAATGTGTTCTGCCTGTTCTTGCCAGTACGCCGCGTCAAGCGGCTCAGTGCCATTGTCAGCCCCGCGTTGGTGCGAGCACATCATCAGGACTTGCTCCGGCGCGCCCTTGACGGAGACCAGCGCATGGTTTTCGTGGTCATGATTCAAGCTCGCCATGAAGCGATGCCTGGCGTCGAAGGGGATCGCATCGGTGCGTGTCCATGAGGCGAGTACCTGCAAATAGTCCAGGCCGCATTTGCCCGACAGGGCCAACAACGCGCCCTCCATGGGATCGCCCTCGACGGTCCAGACACTTTCGCGCGCCAGCAGCGCGGCGTCATTGCACAGGGCGGCGGTGCGCCCCAGTTCCTGCAGAATCGGATGTTCATGCCCGCTGACCTGCACGTCATCGAGTCTGATGGTGCCGCTTGGCTCGTATCCCGTTCCATCCAGCGAAAAAACCCGGGCGCTTGTCGCAACAGTGGTCACCATCATTTCGTTGCGCGTCAAGGTTCCGGTCTTGTCGGTACAGATCACCGAAACCGACCCCAGGGTTTCGATCGCAGGGAGGCGGCGAACGATGGCGTTGCGACGCGCCATGGCCTGCACGCCCACCGCGAGCGTGATCGTCAACACGGCCGGCAAACCCTCTGGAATGGCGGCGACGGACAGCCCTACCACCGCCATGAACATGTCGGCAAAATCGAAATGACCCACAAAGTAGCCGAAGACCAGCAACAGAGCCGCGATCAACAGAATGAGCACGGTGAGCCACCGCGCAAAGACATTCATCTGGTTGACCAATGGGGTCGTGAGCACTTCGACTCTTGCGAGCATCCC
>JBFJZP010000056.1:0-9653 GCA_041622095.1 Burkholderiaceae bacterium
CGCGCCATACAGAGCGGTATTGCCGATGATGATGTTGCGCGTCGGATCGCCACGGAACTCGATGCTCGGGCGCACGACCACACGACCGCCGCTCAGGCCCTTGCCGGTGTAGTCGTTGGCGTCGCCGATCAGGTACAAGGAAATGCCGTTGGTCAGGAATGAACCGAACGACTGGCCGCCGGTGCCTTCGAGCTGGATCCGGATCGTGTCGTCCGGCAGGCCTTGCGGGTGCACCTTGGTCAAGGCACCCGACAACATCGCGCCCACCGAGCGGTTGACGTTGTGCACCACCTCGATGAACTTGACCTTCTCGCCGCGTTCGATCGCCGGCTTGCAACGCTCGATCAGCAAGCGGTCGAGTGCCCGGTCCAGGCCGTGGTCCTGGTCCTGCACGTGGTAACGCGACACATCGGCCGGCACCTTGGGCTGGGCAAACAGGCGACCGAAGTCCAGGCCGCGGGCTTTCCAGTGCTGAATACCGCGCGCGGTGTCGAGCAGGTCGGCCCGCCCGATCATGTCGTCGAACTTGCGAATCCCCAGTTGCGCCATGATCTGGCGCACTTCCTCGGCGACGAAGAAGAAATAGTTGACCACATGCTCCGGCTTGCCGGAGAACTTCTTGCGCAGCACCGGATCCTGGGTGGCGACACCGACCGGGCAGGTATTGAGGTGGCACTTGCGCATCATGATGCAGCCCTGCACCACCAGCGGTGCGGTCGCGAAACCGAATTCGTCGGCACCGAGCAAGGCGCCGATGGCGACGTCGCGACCGGTCTTCATCTGACCGTCGGCCTGCACCCGGATACGACCGCGCAAGCGGTTGAGCACCAAGGTCTGCTGCGTCTCCGCCAGGCCGATTTCCCAGGGGCTGCCGGCATGCTTGATCGAGGACCATGGCGAGGCACCGGTGCCGCCGTCGTGACCGGCGATCACCACATGGTCGCTCTTGCACTTGGCCACACCGGCTGCGATCGTGCCGACGCCGATCTCGCTGACCAGTTTGACGCTGATGCTGGAATGCGGTGCGACGTTCTTCAGGTCGTGGATCAGCTGGGCCAGGTCCTCGATCGAGTAGATGTCATGGTGCGGCGGCGGCGAGATCAGGCCGACACCCGGCACGGAATACCGCAGCTTGCCGATGTAGTCCGACACCTTGCCGCCTGGCAGCTGGCCACCTTCGCCGGGCTTGGCGCCCTGCGCCATCTTGATCTGGATCTGGTCGGCGCTGTTGAGGTACTCGGCGGTCACACCGAAGCGTCCGGATGCGACCTGCTTGATGCGCGAGCGCAGCGAGTCGCCGCCGTTGAGCGCATAGTCGGACTCGACCACATCATGGCCCATGATGTCGCCCAGCGTCTGGCCGGCATTGATCGGGATGCCCTTGAGTTCCTGGCGATAACGCGCCGGGTCTTCACCCCCTTCGCCGGTGTTGCTCTTGCCCCCGATGCGGTTCATCGCCACGGCCAGCGTGGCATGCGCCTCGGTCGAGATCGAACCCAGCGACATCGCGCCGGTGGCAAAACGCTTGACGATTTCGCTGGCCGGCTCGACTTCGTCGACCGGGATCGCCTTGGACGGATCGATCTTGAATTCGAACAGGCCGCGCAGCGTCATGTGCCGGCGCGACTGGTCGTTGATCAGCTGGGCGTATTCCTTGTAGGTGTTCCAGTTGTTGGCGCGGGTGCTGTGCTGCAGTTTCGCAATCGCGTCGGGCGACCACATATGCTCCTCGCCGCGCACCCGCCAGGCGTATTCGCCGCCGGTGTCGAGCATGCTCTCGAGCACCGGGTCGTCGCCGAAGGCGGCCTTGTGCATGCGGATCGCCTCCTTGGCGATCTCGAACACCCCGATGCCTTCGACCCGGCTGGGCGTGCCGGGGAAGTATTGCTCGATCGTGACCGTGTTCAGGCCGATCGCCTCGAACAACTGCGCACCACAATAACTCATGTAGGTCGACACGCCCATCTTGGACATGATCTTCGACAAGCCCTTGCCCACCGCCTTGATGTAGTTGGCGATCGCCTTCTCGGCGCTCAGGTCGCCCGACAGGTGCTGGTGGATCTCGCACAGGGTTTCCAGCGCCAGGTAGGGATGGACCGCCTCCGCGCCGTAACCGGCCAGCGTCGCGAAATGGTGCACCTCTCGGGCGCTGCCGGTCTCGACGACAAGACCGGCGGAGGTGCGCAAGCCCTCGCGTACCAGGTGCTGGTGCACGGCGCTGAGCGCCAGCAGCGCCGGGATGGCGATCTGGGTGGCGCTGACCCGGCGGTCGGTGAGGATCAGGATGTTCTTGCCGCCACGGATCGCATCGACCGCTTCCGCACACAGGGAGGCGAGCTTGGCCTCGACACCTTCATAACCCCAGGCGAGCGGATAGGTGATGTCCAGCGTGCTGCTGCGGAACTTGCCGTGGGTGTGGCGCTCGATGTCATACAGCTTGGCCATGTCGGCCAGGTCGAGCACCGGCTGCGCCACTTCCAGCCGCATCGGCGGGTTGACCTGGTTGATGTCCAGCAGATTGGGTTTCGGGCCGATGAAGGACACCAGCGACATCACGATCGATTCGCGGATCGGGTCGATCGGCGGATTGGTCACCTGCGCGAACAACTGCTTGAAGTAGTTGTACAGCGACTTGTTCTTGTCGGACAAGACCGCCAGCGGGCTGTCGTTGCCCATGGAGCCGATCGCCTCTTCGCCGGCCATGGCCATCGGGCCCATCAGGAACTTGATGTCTTCCTGGGTGTAACCGAAGGCCTGCTGGCGATCGAGCAAGGCCGGCGCGTCTGCCGCCACGCCATGCGTGACCGCGACACCAGCCGCCGCGGCCGGCCGGCCCTTGCCGCCCTGCACACCGACATCGTCGAGCCGGATGCGCAGGTTTTCGATCCATTGCTGGTATGGCTTGATGTTGGCGAGGTTGGACTTGAGCTCCTCGTCATCGATCATGCGACCCTGCTCCAGGTCGATCAGGAACATCTTGCCAGGCTGCAGTCGCCATTTGCGCACGATCTTGTTCTCCGGCACCGGCAAAACGCCGGACTCCGACGCCATGATCACCTGGTCGTCATCGGTGACGCAGTAGCGCGAGGGACGCAAACCGTTGCGATCGAGCGTGGCGCCGATCTGGCGCCCGTCGGTGAACACGATCGATGCCGGGCCATCCCATGGCTCGAGCATTGCGGCGTGGTATTCGTAGAAGGCCTTGCGCCGCGGATCCATCGTCGTGTGCTGCTCCCAGGGCTCGGGAATCATCATCATGACGGCCTGGCTGATCGGGTAACCCGACATCGTCAGCAGTTCCAGGCAGTTGTCGAAGGTGGCGGTGTCCGACTGGCTGGCAAAGCTGATCGGGTACAACTTCTGCAGGTCGGCACCGAGGACCGGCGAGGACATCACGCCTTCGCGGGCCTTCATCCAGTTGTAGTTGCCCTTGACAGTGTTGATCTCGCCGTTGTGCGCCACATACCGATACGGGTGCGCCAGCGGCCACTCCGGGAAGGTGTTGGTCGAAAAGCGCTGGTGCACCAGACCGAGCGCGGAAACGCAGCGCGCGTCCTGCAGGTCACGGAAATAGACGCCCACCTGGTCCGCCAGCAACAAGCCCTTGTAGACCACGGTGCGGCTGGACATGCTGGGAACGTAGTACTCCTTGCTGTGCTTCAGGCGCAGGCGCTGGATCGAGGCACTGGCGGTCTTGCGGATCACGTACAGCTTGCGCTCGAGCGCGTCCTGCACGATGACGTCGTCACCGCGCCCGATGAACACCTGGCGCATGATCGGCTCTTTCTCGCGCACCGCCGGCGACATCGGCATGTCGGCATTGACCGGCACATCGCGCCAACCGAGCAGGACCTGGCCTTCGGCCTTGATCGCGCGCTCCATCTCCTGCTCGCAGGCCATGCGCGACGCATGCTCCTTGGGCAGGAAGATCATGCCGACGCCATACTCGCCCGGCGCCGGCAGCACCACCCCCTGCGCCGCCATCTCTTCGCGGTACAAGGCATCGGGCAACTGGATCAGGATGCCGGCGCCATCGCCCATCAACTTGTCTGCGCCAACCGCGCCGCGATGGTCGAGGTTTTGCAGGATCTTCAGCGCGTTCTTGACGATGTCATGCGACTTGACGCCCCGGATATTGGCCACAAAGCCCACACCACAGGAGTCGTGCTCATGGGCCCGCGAATACAGGCCATGTTTTTCCAGATCGTCGATTTCAGCGGCAGTCGCCATGATTCATCCTCAATAGTCAAAGGCCCGGGCGCCAACCCGGCCACACGCCGACACGGCGTCACGCGCGAGGGCACAGTTTAGTGCAGCGCAACATACATGCCAACACTTTTTAATCGGGGTCAGATTCCAATTAATTTCCTTGTTTTGGGAATCCATTAAAATTGGGGACAGATTGAATTTGCTGACATTCGCATGCAGCCGACATCAGGCCGGTCACGACTTCAGTCGCCAGTCACGGGTTTCGGTGGTCGTCCCGCATGCGCACGGGTCAGGCGCCTGGCCGTCTGCGCCTGTAACTGCCCCACGAAACGGCTGTCCCCCACGACCCAGCCATTGGTGACCGCCTGCGCCAGCACCCTGCGCTGCTGCTCGGTGACACCTTGCTGCACCAACTCGCGGTAACGCGACTCCCGGTCGAAGGGCGTATTGCCCATTTCCCAAAACAGCGCATGCGGCGTGATCAGCCGGTCGTTCCGGATGCCGGCGTAATGGGCATGGCTGGACCACAGGTAGTCCTGCGGCCTGGCCACCAGTCCGGCACGCACCGGATTGAGGTCCAGATACACCATACAGGCCATCAGATACCGCTCGGTCTGCACCAAAGCGGACTTGTAGCGGCCTTCCCACAAGGTGCCGGTGCGATGCTGAAGGTCGTTGAAATAGCGCACGTATTTCCGCCCTACCGCCTGCATCATCTTGGGTAATCCGTCCGCGCTTGCGGGTGTCAGCAGCAGATGGAAGTGGTTGTCCATCAACACATACGCATGGATCGCCACGTCGAAGCGGGTCGCGTTTTCCGCCAGCAGATCACGCATGGTCTCGCGGTCGGCGTCCGAGGTGAAGATGCGCTGCCGATTGTTCCCGCGCTGGATGACGTGGTAGGGATAACCGGGAACACTGACGCGGGCAAGTCGGGCCATGTGGCAGCACCATGATGGTGCACATCATGGAAATTGGAATCTGACCCCGATATGGTAGCGCTTAGCGTGGTGCCCGGGTCACCCGCGCCTTGCCGCCGGTGGTGACCAGGATCACCGCGTCGCCGGGTTGCAGGACTTCGGTGCCGCGGGCCTGCACGATGGCCCGGCGTTCGCCGTTGCGCAATTGCAGCAGGATTTCCACCGCATCCTCGCGGGTGGCAGAGCGTTCGATCGCATTGCCAGCCACTGCGCCGGCCACGGCGCCCAACACGCCGACGATGATGCCTTCGCGCCGGCCACCGACGCTGGAGCCGGCGACACCGCCGACCAGTCCACCGGCAACCGATCCCACACCCGACTGGGTGCCGTCGACCGTGACCGGACGCACCGACAACACGGTGGCGTCGACGACGGTCGACAGTCGCTGCGCGTCAGCGCGCTGCACGACATACGGGCTGGTGGTGGAGCAAGCCGCCAGCACCAGCGCCATGAGCAAGATAGCAATTCGTTTCAAACCGGCTCCCCTGTCGGTGCGCACGCACCCGCTGCACCGATTCTTGCAGAAAGATGCGCAGCCGGCGACCGGCGTGACGCATCCTTACAGATTTGCGTCCGGCAAGCGGTACCGGGTCTCGAGCAGTTCCTGCAGGCCGAACTGTTCCAGCAAGGCGCGCAGTCGTTCCGCCGCGCTGCGTCGCAGCTGGCCGGTATGGCGGGCAATGATCAACTCGTTCTTGAGGCTGTGTTCCCAGCCGACCAGTTCGGTCACGGTGACCTGGTACCCCCAGGCCTCCAGATACAGGCAACGCAATACATTGCTGAGCTGGCTGCCGACCTCCCGGGTATGCAGCGGATGGCGCCACAACTCCGCCAGCGGCGTGCGACGCAGGTTCATCGCCTTGCCGGCATTGAGCAGGCGCGCCAGCTCAGCCTGGCAACAAGGCACCAGCACCATGGCGCGGGCCTTCTTGGCCAGGCCGAAGGCAATCGCATCGTCGGTCGCGGTATCGCAGGCGTGCAGCGCAGTGACCAGGTCGATCTGCGCCGGCAGCTCGTCTGCCGCCGCCGACTCCGCGACACTGAGGTTCAGGAACGACATCCGCACAAAACCCAGTGTCCGGGCCAATGCCCGCGACTTGTCGACCAATTCGCTGCGTGTCTCGATGCCGTAGATCCAGCCGTCATCGCGGTTGCGCATGAACAGGTCATAGAGGATGAATCCGAGATACGACTTGCCGGCGCCATGGTCGGCCACCGTGATGCCGCTTGCAGCTGCGCCGGCCGGCGCATCGGCCGAACCGGCTTGCGCCGAGAGTTCGAGCAGGATCTTTTCGATGAACTGGTACAGGTGGTAGACCTGTTTGAGTTTGCGCCGGGAGTCCTGGTTCAGCTTCGCATCCCGGGTCAGGATATGCAGTTCCTGCAGCAACGCGACCGATTGCCCCGGGCGCAGTTCCGCCGCCACTTCCGGTGACAACACGGCGCTCGGGCCTGTGCGCGCCGGTGCCGGAACGCGGTGATGTGGTTTCTTGTTCATCACGCTATCCTGCCACGGCGCTTGCCGCCGCCTTTGGCGGCATCGGCTCGCCCCTCGAGCGCCGGCGGCAACGGTGTATTGCGCCGCACGCCCAGCTGCGCCCAGCCCTCGTGACCGAGCTGGCGCAAGGTGTCGATGTTGTGTTCGAAGATCGCCTCGGCCTCGGGAAAGGCCGCCACGGCTTTGTCCATGCTGGCCTCGCGCAACAGATGCAGCGTCGGGTACGGGGCGCGATTCGTGAAGTTGCCGATGTCGTTCTTGCCGGTGCCGGCAAACTGGTACTGCGGATGAAAACTGGCGATCTGCAGCACGCCGTCCAGTTCCAGCGCCACCAGGCATCGGTCTGCCCGATCCAGGAATTCATTGAAGTCGGGAAAAGACAGCAGGCAGTCGGGTGCGATCAGCAAGGTGGTGTCGCGCTGCGCCGGGTCGGACGCGACAAGCGCCTGCAACTCGCGCAGCAGCACGGCTTCGAGTTCATCGGCATGTTCGACCCGACTGACCACATAGTGGATCTGCTCGCGCACATGCACCGCCTTGGCAAACGGGCACAGATTGAGCCCGATCACCGCCTGCTGCAACCAATGCTGCATGTCCTGCACGACCATTTCCTCGAAGTCCGCCACCGGCTCAGTCCTGTCCACGCGCCACCTCCTTGCCGATGCGATACGCCACCAGCACACCCACAGCACAACACGCCACGGTCACCCCCCAGGTCCAGTGCCAGCCGCCGACCCGGGCCGCGACCCAGGCCACCGCCGGAGGACCGGCGAACTGCCCGATGGCCGACCATTGCTGCATCCATCCGACGGTGGTCGACACACTGCCCTCGTCCGGGGCCAGCAACACCGCCAGCGAGAACAGGGTTCCCGGAATCACGCCGCCAACCATCGAAAACAACAACACCCCCAGGTAGCGCAGCACCAGCCGATTGTCGGCCTGCAGGCCACCGCCCATGTCGGAAAAGGCCATGATCGCCCCCGCCGCCATGGCGCAAAACCCGGCATACAGCACGGTACGCGCGGGTATGCCGCGTTGCAGCAGGCGTCCGGACGCAATATTGCCCAACACATTGACCAGCGCAACCATGGCCAGCAACGGTGCCACCGCTGCCCCGACCGCCCCCGCCTGGCCGGCCATCGACGGCAGGAAACCAATGACCGCCAACCACTGGCCGGAATACAGCGCGAAACAGCCGGCAATCAGCCACGGGCCACGGGCACCGAGCGTGACACGGATGCGCCGCCACCATGCTGCCGGACCCAGCCACGAGGTGGATGCCGCGCCACCGGCCCGCACCGGATCGGGCGCAATGTCGCGGTTGACCCAGGCCGCCATCAGGAAGGTCAATCCGGCCAGCACCAGCCACCAGCCGCGCCAGCCAAGCCAGCCGATCAGCAGCGGCCCACCCGCCAGCGCGAGTGCGGTACCGAACGGCATGTAGGTGCCCCACCACCCCATCGCCGACGGCATGTGCGTCACCGGCGTCAGACGCCGGATCAGGCCCGGCGCCGGCATGACCGCCAGCAGGAAGCCACAACCCTCCAGCGCACGCAACAGCAACAGGCTGGCCGGATCCTGCGCGAACGCGCCCAACGCGCCGGCACTGGACAACAACACAAGCCCGGCCAGCATTGCCCGGCGCAAACCGATGGCGTCGGCGGCCAGTCCGACGAGCAGCCCGAGCGACATGCCGGCCAGCTGCACCAGCGACAACAGGAAGCCGGCCTGCACCAGGCTGACGCCCAGGGCTTCGCGCAGGACCGGTATCGCCGGTGGCAATTTGCCGACATGCAGCGCCGCCGTCACGCCGGCGAGGATGACGAGGGCCTGCGGATGCCGCACGAAGAACCAGGCCCGCATCCGGGTCAACCCAGCAGGCGCAGCCCGGTGATCCGCTCGTGCTCGCGAACCGCAAATCGATCGGTCATGCCGGCGATGAAGTCGGCCACGGTTCGGGCGCGAATGTACATGCCGTCGGCGTCGGTTCCGACTGCGGCGCAGCGCGCGGAGAAACCGGGTTGCATGTCCTGCGGCGCAGACATGTAGGCCTCGAACAACTCGCGCACGATACGCCGGGCCTGATCGGTCGTCTCCATCACCTGCGGATGGCGGTACAGGTTGCGCAGCAGGAACTGCTTGAGTTCGGTCGAGGTCTGGCGCATCGCGTCGGAAAAACGGACCAGGGCGGGCGCGGCGCGCACGTCTGCCACGCTGGCGGGCGCCACCGCAGCAAGATGCTGGCCGGTGGCGGCAATCACGTCGTACACCTGGGCGCTGAGCATCTGGCGGATCGACTCGTACAACAGGCGCCGGTCCTGGTCATCGTCATGCAGATGGGGATGGCGCGCACGGGTCTGGGCCAGGTAACGGTTGAACAATTCGACCGACTCCAGTTGCTCCATCGTGATCAGGCCGGAGCGCACGCCGTCGTCGATGTCATGCGCGTTATAGGCAATCTCGTCGGCCAGGTTGCACAACTGCGCCTCCAGGCCGGGCTGGCCCCGCTCCAGGAAACGCCGGCCAATGCCGCCCGATCCGTCGGCGTAAGCCGGCTCCGCTGCCTCGAGCACCGTTGCGTTGTGGACCGAGCAATGTTTCAGGATGCCTTCGCGGGTTTCGAAGCTGAGGTTGAGTCCGTCGAAATCCGGATACCGTTCCTCGAGCACGTCGACGATGCGCAGACTCTGCAGGTTGTGTTCGAAGCCGCCATACGCCACCATGCAGCCATTGAGCGCATCCTGCCCGGCATGGCCAAACGGGGTATGGCCGAGGTCATGGGCCAGCGCAATCGCCTCGATCAGGTCCTCGTTCAAACCCAGGGACCGACCGATCGAGCGGCCCAGTTGCGCCACTTCCAGCGAATGGGTCAGGCGGGTCCGGAACAGGTCGCCTTCATGATTGACAAAGACCTGGGTCTTATAGACCAGGCGTCGAAAGGCAGAGCAGTGGATGACCCGATCCCG
>JBFJZP010000057.1:0-9633 GCA_041622095.1 Burkholderiaceae bacterium
CGATTCGCGGCGTGGTCCTGTACTGAGAACCAGACCGGCGGGGCCGGTCGGCTCGCAAACCGGCCCGATCGGGCCGGCGCTGCGCAAGGCTTATTGCGGGCCGGGGCCGCGACCTGCGATATGGCGGAACGTGATGCGTCCCTTGGTCATGTCATAAGGCGACAGCTCGATCGACACCTTGTCGCCGGCGATGATGCGGATATGGTGCTTGCGCATCTTGCCGCCGGTGTAAGCCACCAGTGTGTGGCCGTTGTCCAGTGTCACGCGAAAGCGCGAATCCGGCAGCACCTCGGTCACCAGACCGCTCATTTCAATCAATTCTTCTTTGGCCATGGCCAATACTCCCGTGAATTTCCAACAAACTGGATGTGCGACGACCGTTCGGCAATCGCGGTCCGGCGGGTCCGGATGGAACCCGTCAATCACCTCGCAGCGCCACGCGGGACAGGCACGCCAGTCAATGCCCCGCCACACGCTGTCCCTGTGCAAGTCGTCACAATGCACGGATAGTCAGTTCGCTCCGTGCCCGGCCGCCAGCAGCAATCGCCCGCGGCCGTCAAAGCCCTCAAGTATATAGCGTCGGCCCGTCAGGCGGCCGCGGCCTTGTGCGGCGCCGGCGCCGCAGGCATCAAGCCGCCGCGGCGGTTGCCCGGTCGACTTCGTTCTGACCCTGCGCGCTGCCGGACTCCGGCACCATTTCGCCGTCCCGCGCACGCACCGCATCGAGTTGCGCCGCCAGTTTCTCCGGAGCGTCGTCGCCGGTGCCGATCCACTGCCCCTGGGTCAGCGTGACATGGGCGGCCTCGAAAGTCCCGGCACCGGCACACAGGATCGTACGATTCGGCGCATCCTGCGACGCCAGCACCAGCATCGCCGGGGTCACGGCGCGCGGGTCCAGCGCCTGCAGCACCGCCTCCGGCATCAGGCCAGCGGTCATGCGGGTGGCCGCAGTCGGCGCCAGGCAGTTCACGCGTATGTCGTTTTTCGCGCCCTCCAGCGCCAGCGTCTGCATCAGGCCGACCAGCGCCATCTTGGCGGCGCCATAGTTGGATTGCCCGAAATTGCCATACAGGCCGGACGACGACGTGGTCATGACGACACGGCCGTATTTCTGCGCCACCATCACCGGCCAGACCGCCTTGGTGCAGTGCACCGCCCCCATCAGGTGGACGTCCAGCACCAGCCGGAAATCGTCCAGGTCCATCTTGGCAAAGGTCTTGTCGCGCAGGATGCCGGCATTGTTGACCAGCACGTCGACCCGGCCCCAGGTGTCCATCGCCTGCTCGACCATCGCCTGCACTGCTGCGACGTCTGTCACCGATGCGTTGTTGGCAATCGCCTCGCCACCGGCCGCACGGATCTGGTCGACCACCGACTGGGCCGCGCTGATCGATCCGCCGGTACCGTCGCGTGCGCCACCCAGATCGTTGACCACCACCTTGGCGCCACGCCGTGCCAGCGCCAGCGCATGCTGCGCGCCCAGGCCGCCGCCAGCGCCGGTCACGATGGCCACACGCCCGTTGAATTCCACTGCCATTTGTTGTCTCCTGCTGATTGCTGTGTCCCGGCACGCGACTCTGTTAGCCTGCACACCACCAGCAGAGACTGTAATTCACCCGATTGCGCACCCGCCCCGACACATGGAAATGAATCTTGCTGCGGTCGACACGCCGCCCCGGCCGGCGGCCAGCGTCATCATCCTGCGCGACACCGCCGCCGGACTGGAAACCTTTCTGCTCAAGCGCCATGGCCGATCCGCGGTGCTGGCCGGCGCCCATGTCTTTCCCGGCGGCAAGGTCGACCCCGGCGACTCGCACGACGACATGCTCGCGTTGCTCGACCAGGCGCCGCATGTGCTGGCCCGCCAATTGAATGAGCCGCAACTCGCGCCAGCCACCGCCGCCGGCCTGTTCGTGGCCGCGTTGCGCGAGGTGCTCGAGGAATGTGGTGTGTTGTTCGCCCAGGGTGCCGCCGCCAGCCATGCGCGCGCGGCCGCACGGCTGGCACGCGCGCAGCACCCCTTTGCGCAGGTGCTGGCAGCACAATCCCTGCGACCGGCCACCACGCTGCTGCGGCCCTGGTCGCGCTGGATCACGCCCCGGCTGCCGACGGTGAGCAACCAGCGCTTCGACACCCGGTTCTTCATGGCCGCCATGCCGGACGGACAACAGGCGCAACATGACGAGGCCGAAGCGAGCGATGGTGTCTGGCTGCGCCCGCGTGATGCGCTGTGCCAGTACTGGGACGACCGGATCGCGCTGGCGCCACCGCAGATCATGACGCTGGCCCACCTGTCCCATTTCACCCATGTGCAGCAGGTGCTGGCGGCCGCCAGCCGGTGTGCGCCGGCATGTATCGAACCGGAGCCTTTCGATGGCGACGACGGCCATCGTGTCACCTGCTACCCGGGCGACCCGCGCCACCCCTTGCGCCAGCGCCTGATGCCGGGACCGACCCGACTGGTGTTTCGCAACCGGCGTTTCGAGCCGCCGGAGGGATTCGACGCCTTGTTCCGACCCGCACCATCGGCCAACGACTGAGCGGCGCTGCCGGCCGGCCAAGCGGACAGTTCAGCCGGTGTAGTCGATCGCCAGCCGGTAGGCCGGATCGGCATGCCAGGCCCAATAAGTGTCCACCAGCTTGCGCGTGATCGCACCCGGCGCGCCGTCGCCAATCGCCTGCTGGTCGACCCGGGTCACCGGCAGGACGCCGCCGCCGGACGTGGACAGGAAGACCTCGTCGGCAGCGCGCAGTTCGTCCGCCGGAACCGCCCGGATCTGCACCCCCATGCCGAGTGTGGCCGCCATCTCGATGACGGTGCGGCGCGAGATGCCCTCGAGCATGCCCTCGGCCGGCGTGGCCAGCACACCGTCCTTGACGCAAAAGACATTGAAACCCGGCCCTTCGACCACATTGCCGTTCGCGTCGACCAGCAATACCGAGTCGGCTCCGGCGTCGAGCGCACCGAGCAGGCCCATGGTCAGGTCGTTCCAGTGGTAATTCTTGGCCTTGGGGTCGACCGAACGCGGCGAAATCCGCTGCACGTCGCTGATCATCACATGCAGGCCGGTCTTGCGTTGCTGCTCATTGGCCAGCCAGACATACGGCACGGCGAATGCGTAGAACTGGTTCACCGCCTGGCGCGGATCACGCGAGCCCCACGGCGGCTGTCCGCGGGTGCAGATCATCTCGACATACGACGCGCGCAGTCCGCTGTGCCGCACGCAACGCGCCAGGATGCGGGTGATCTGCGCCGGACTCAGGCCCGGATTCAGCCGCCAGCGCTGGCAACTGCGCATGAAACGCTCCAGGTGGGCGTCGAGCCGAAAAAACGCGCCGTCCCAGACCGTGACCACGTCATAGGTGGCATCCGAACGCAGAAAGCCCCAATCGGTGATCGGTATTGCCGCCTGCGCGATCGGCACATATTTGCCGCCGACATAAGCCACGCCATCCTGATACTGCGCTGACCCCGACATCGTCATCCCCCCTCTAGCACGGTGCTAGACGCGGATTATGCGTGTTGGGTGGCCGGCCCCCGCCCACCGGGACCGGCACCCGGCCCGCCAGCTGCCCGGCGGCAGGGATGCCAGCGGCCGGATATTGGGCAAAAACCGTGAAAAGTACCTTGGGCCTGTCATAAGGGCCACCTAGACTGGTAGCCAGGCAATGGGGTTGCCCGTCGAATGCCATGACCCCCCAAGGGAATACCAGCATGTCCAGTCACTCCAGTCATCGAATCCCCGCACCGCTCGCGGGTCGCGCGCAGAACCTGTCGCTTGCCCAGTCGGTACTGATCACCGGCGCCATCCTGTTGCTGCTGACGCTGCTCGGCGGCTGGTTGCTGGATCTGGGCCAGCCTATCGTGCTGGCCGCCGCCTTGCTGATCGTGGTGCTGGGCCTGTCGGCCATCGGGCTGCAGATGGCGCTCGGCGCGCGAGGCGCGACAAATCTTCACGCGCCGGCTCGAGACCCGCATGCGCAAGGCCAGGCGGCAACCGCGGGCATGCAGGCAAAGGACGCCGCGACCGATACCCAGGCCCTGCAAGGCAAACGCTGGAGCCTGGATGTATTCGCGGCGATCGATGCGCAACGTTTTGCCGCCGTCTGCGAGACCTGGTTTTCCTGGGCAGGTTTCGACACCCGGTACGAGTCGCACCGCCACCACGATGGCGTCGACATCTGGCTGCATGCGCCACGAATGCCCGGCCCGGTGGCCATCGTGCGCTGCAAACACGCGCAGGACAAACCGGTCAGCCTGCGCGACATGCAGGAGTTCCAGGGTGTCGTCGCACGCTGCCAGTCGGCGCACGGAACCTTCACCACCACGTCGACCTACACGCCGGAAGCCCTGCAGTACGCGCGCGAGCACGATATCGAGGCGGTCGACGGCAAGGCGCTGCTGCGTCGCATCATGACCCGCACCCGGCAAAGCCAGCAGGCGCTGCTGGCGGTAGCCTTCCACGGTCGTTGAGCCGGCCCGGGGGCGCCGGTCGATCCGGCCGGGGCGCAGGCGCACCCGCCTGCTGCCGGGACAACCGTGATGCGATAGGATGCAGGCGGCAAACCCCCGCACCGACAAAAACCATTCCGGAGCACGCATGACCGTCAACGTCACCATCGATCTCGGCTACGAATTCAGCGTCAAGGCCCCAGCGGCCGAAGTATTCGACGTGTTGTCCGATGTCCCGGAATCGGCCAGCCATTTCCCCAAGGTGCACAAGCTGGTGGACCTGGGCAACAACACCTTCCGCTGGGAAATGGAGAAGATCGGCCTGGCCCAGGTCAGCCTGCAGACGATCTACGCATCCAAATACACCTCGAACAAGGCCAAGGGCACGGTGACATGGACACCGGTCAAGGGCGAAGGCAATGCGCTGGTATCGGGCAGCTGGAAGATCAGCGACAAGAAGAAGTCGACCCACCTGGTGCTCAAGATCGACGGCGAGCTGACGCTGCCGCTGCCCGGACTCATGAAAATGGTGATCGCGCCGGTCGTTGAGGCCGAGTTCGAAAAAATGGTCGAGCAATACATCGACAACCTGACCAAGCACTTCGGCGGCGAAGCCTGAACCGGCCGCAATAGCGGCGGCCACTTGCGCCGGCGGCCATGACGGCGGGTCGCGGGAAGCCGGTCCCAGCCATCGATCCGACCAACGTGTGGTTTACAACACCCGCTTGAGCCGTATTTCCTCGACCCGCATCGTGCCCTTGGCCACGGTGCGCAGCGACGGCATGTCGCGCTTGAATCCGGCCAGTTCGTGAAAGCGCAACGCGCGCTCCATCGCCAGCTCGATCCAGACCGACACATGGGTGCAGCCTTCCTCGAGCAGGCCCTCGCGAGCGGCATCCCACAAGGCCAGGCCGACACCCTGCCCCAGATGGCTGCCCAGCACATAGATGGCCCAGATCTCGCCGGTGGTCGGCGGCGTGCGCGGGTCGCGGCTGCGGTCGTAGCCGACAAACCCCACCACGGTGTCGCCGTCGCAGGCGACCTGCACAAACGGTTCGCCGAACTCGATGGCTTCGCGCCAGAACGTCAGGCGCTTGGCGGCATCCGCGATGGGGTGACCCAGTGCGGCTTGCGTGATGCTTTCGATCTGCACCAGGGCGCTGGCGTCACCCGCTTCGGCCGGGCGTATGAGACAGTTGGACATGAATCTCCTTGCAATCAATCTGTCGGTATGAAAACCTTCGATTGTCGCCGCTTGCCGGACAGTCGCCACCGCGCCACACCACCACGCCGGCGGCGATGAAGCTTGAGTCTGGTCTGCGCTGCCGCCATAATCGACCACTTGCCGCCCGGCCAGCCGGCGCATCCACCCGATCGTTCCTGAATGTTCACTCTGAGGCAACCATGCATTTGATCAAATACACGCTGGCCATGACCGCCGTTCTTGGCCTGATCGGTTGTGTGGTTGTTCCGTCCGGCGGGCCGCAAAAGGACAAGACCTACCAGCTGACGATCCTGCACACCAATGACCATCACGGTCGGTTCTGGCAGAACAGCGACGGCGAATACGGCATGGCGGCGCGCAAGACCCTGATCGACCAGATCCGCAAGGAAGTTGCCGCGGCCGGCGGTCACAGCCTGCTGCTCGACGGCGGCGACGTCAACACCGGTGTGCCCGAATCCGACCTGCAAGATGCCGTGCCCGACTTCAAGGGCATGAACATGCTCGGCTACGATGCGATGGCGGTCGGCAACCATGAGTTCGACAAGCCGCTGTCGACGCTGAAAATGCAGCGCGAACTGGTCAAGTTCCCGATGCTCGCGGCCAACATCTATGAAGGGAACAAACGCATGTTTGAGCCCTACAAGGTCTTCACCTTCGATGGGCTGCGTGTCGGTGTCATGGGCCTGACCACCGAGGACACCCGCAAGATGGTGAACCCGGAGAACATCAAGAACGTGCAATTCCGCAGTGTGATCGACGAGGCGCGCAAGGTCGTGCCGGAATTGCGCAGCAAGGCCGACATCGTGATCGCCGCGACCCACATGGGCCATGACGAAAACGGCAACCACGGAACCCAGGCTGCCGGGGACGTGACGATGGCGCGTGCCGTCAAGGGCATCGACCTGGTGGTCGGCGGCCACACCCAGAATCCGGTTTGCATGAAGGCCGAAAACGTGCTCGACCGCGCCTACGTGCCAGGCGCCGAATGCCGGCCCGACCGCCAGAACGGCGCCTGGATCGTGCAGGCACATGAGTGGGGCAAATACGTCGGCCGGGCCGACTTCACCTACCGCAACGGCGAGTTCAAGCTGGTCAAGTACAGCCTGATCCCGGTCAACCTGATGAAATCGGTCAAGGGCGCGGACGGCAAGACCAGCAAGGTGCCGTACACGCAGGCCATCGCCGAGGACAAGGAAATGCTGGCGATGCTCAAGCCCTACCAGGACTTCGGCCAGCAGAAGCTGCTGGTCGAGATCGGCTCCACCGACGGCCGACTGGAAGGCGACCGCGCCATCGTGCGCAGCAAACCGGCCTCGATGGCGGTGCTGATCGGGCGCGCATTGATCGAGCGCACCAAGGCCGACTTCGCCGTCATCAACGCCGGCGGCGTGCGCGACTCGCTGAGCGCCGGCAAGCTGACCTACAAGGACGTGCTCAAGGTGCAACCCTTCGGCAACACCACTGCGGTGGTCGACCTGACCGGCCAGGAGGTGATGGACTACCTCAATGCCGTGGCAAAGATGACAGCCGGGTCTGGCGCCTTCCCGCAGTTTGCCGGCATCAACCTGGTGATCGCCGGTGGCCAGGTCGAGAGCGCGACCGTCCGGGGCGCGCCGCTGGACCTGGGCAAGACCTATCGCATGGTGATCAACAACTTCATCGCCGCCGGCGGCGACGGATATCCGAAGCTGACCGCGCACAAGTCCTATGTCGACACCGGTTATGTCGACGCCGACGTGCTGCGTGCCTACATCACGGCGCGCAGCCCGCTCAAGGCAGCCGAGTTCGAGCCGGGCAACGCGGTCATTCGGCGCTGACACTACCCCCTGAACGCGGACCTGATCGCAGGTCCGCACAACCAAGCCGCATTCAAAGGAACGGAACATGCCCAAAGGTCAACAAAAGAGCAACAAGGAATCCAAGAAGCCCCGGAAGGAATCCGCGCCTCCCAAGCCGGTGTCGCCGGATGCGGTCCGTCCCACCATCACCACGGTGGTACCTGTGCGCGGTAAAGTGAAAAAGTAAGACGCCGCACGGTGGCTTGGTCCGATGTTGCATCGACTCTCGCAGCCTGATGGATGGGCGTGACACCTCGCTGTCGTCCGACATGCCCATGAGCGACGACATGCACGACTCCGATCCGGCGCACCTGTTGCGCACGATCTCCGACCTGATCCAGCCGGACCAGGCAGACGATCCCGAACCGGCGCAGCAAGCCGCGCCGGAGTATGCATTGCCGCAGATGATCGAGGATCTGCGCAAGTACCAGGCCGAACTGGAAATCCAGAACAAGGCACTGCGCTTCAGCCAGCGTGCCGCGGAAGGCGCGTCCGAACGCTTCCTGACACTGTTCTCCAGCGTCCCCCTGGCGCTGATGGTGGTGGACGAAAACGGCCAGGTGCTCGAAAGCAATGCCATGGCCTTGCGCCTGTTCCGCCCCTCGGAACAGGACCCGCCGCTGACCTATATGTTGCCGCTGGTCAGCGAGGCCCATGCGCAGCGGGTCACGCAATCCTTCCTGCAGGCCAAGGTCGACGGCACCAGCGAATCCAGCGAGGTGATCTTCCTGGCCGGCACCCATGGCAGCTTTGCCGGCGACCTGCATGTGGCCCGGATCGACAACCCGCAGGACGACATCGCGCACTTCATCTGCGCCGTCATCGACCAGGGGCCGCTGCTGGCCGAACGCCGGGCGTTGCAGGAGAGCGCCGCCGAACTGCGCCACCGCAACGAAGAACTGCACCTGAGCGAGAACCGGCTGGCGGCGATCATCAACTCCTCGCTCGACGCCATCATCTGCGTCGACGCCAACAGCAGCATCACGATCTTCAACCCGGCTGCCGCGGCCCTGTTCCAGTGTCCGCCGGACCAGGCGCTGGGCAGCCCGCTGGAACGATTCCTGCCGGATGCGGTGCAGACGCTGGCCTACAACCAGCTCTCCTCCCATGCCCAGCTCGGCGAGATGGAAGGCCGCACCAGCGGCGGCAAGCCACTGGCGGTGGAGGTCAGCGTATCGTTCGAGCGCCGGCTCGATGGCGACATCATCACGGTGTTCGCGCGCGACCTGACGGCGCGCAAGAAGATCGAGACCCAGCGCAACGTGCTCGAGACGCAGTTGCGCGAATCGCAGAAGATGCAGGCGGTCGGCACCATGGCCGGCGGCATCGCACACGATTTCAACAACATCCTGAGCGCGATCCTGGGCAATGTCGAACTCGCCAAGCAGGACACCGGCAAGCATTCGCCGGCCTTGACCAGCCTGCTCGAGATCGAGAAAGCCGGCCGACGCGCGCGCGACCTGGTGCGCCAGATCCTGACCTTCAGCCGCAACGAAACCACGATTCGCAGCACCATCCATCTGGTCGACGTGGTGCACGAGACGACACGCCTGATCAAGGTCACGTTGCCGCCATCGATCGACCTGCTGGTGGAGATCGACGAGAAGACGCCCCCGGTCATGGCGGACGCAACCCAGATCGAGCAGGCCTTGCTCAACCTGTGCACCAATGCCATGCATGCCATCGGCCCGAACAAGGGCACGATCCATGTCAGGCTGGGCAGCACCTATGCGATTCCGCTGCGCAAGGAGCGCCGCGGCAAGTCGCGCGGCCACCATGTGACGCTGTCGGTGCGCGACAGCGGTACCGGCATCGATCCGGAGACGATGGAGCGCATCTTCGAGCCTTTCTTCACGACCAAGCCGGTCGGCCAGGGCACCGGCCTGGGCCTGGCGGTGGTGCATGGCATCATGCGGACCCACCAGGGTTCGGTCGGCGTGCAGAGCACGCCGGGCAGCGGCAGCGTGTTCACGCTGTATTTCCCGCCGGCCAAGTCGCCGGCCGTCGTCGCACCGGCGCCGGTGGTATCGCCCAATGCGGTCGAGGGCAAGGGCAAGCACGTGATGTACGTCGACGACGACGAGGCACTCGTGTTCCTGGTCGAACGGGTGCTCACG